>CAYFHZ010000024.1:0-15124 GCA_964342535.1 uncultured Bacteriovoracaceae bacterium
TAGCAGAAGAAGATTTAACCATTTCTGAAAATCAGGAAATTCAAATTGATACTCCAAACGAAGAGCGATCATTTATCGATATCACTGCTGAAAAAACAGGCCTTTCTAAAAAGGTCATCAAGTCAGCAATTGATCGTGAAGAAAAGTCTTCAAATAAAGTCAAAGAGCTAAGACGAACGGGAGATATCAATGCAAGCCAAACAAATGAAATTATAAAATTATCAAAAGATGACCAGGAAACATTAGTAGATGTTTTAAAAGATAAGTCAGCGAAAGAAGTTAAAGATATTGTAAAAAAAGTAAACCAAGTTGGGATTGATGCGACAATTCATGAAATAGAAACAGCACCTATTCTCCCTAATGAATATAAAAGTTTAAAGACTCTTCTTCAAAGAACCAATAAAGTCTTAGCTAAAATTTTACTTGAAGAGATGACAAGTGATCATGATGATATTCATTCCATCCTTGACCAGGTAAGCACTTTGAGAATGAGTCTTGACCAATTACTTGTTTTGGCAAGCCATACTGACAGAGAAGCATCAATTAATACTTCTGCAATTACTTCAAATAAAGATGTATCTCATGAAGACTATTCTAGTTTAGTTCAAGAAGGTCTAGATGAAATGAGAAACTCTGAGGCTGAATATTAGTGGCTAATCCCAACTATTTTAACGTTGAATCTGCACTATCTTGGGATGAGTATTTCATGCTTCAAGCTATGATGGCCAGTTTCAAGTCAAAAGACCCTGCAACAAAAGTGGGAAGTGTATTTGTTGATCAAAATAACCACCAACTTACAATGGGCTATAATGGGTTTGTGGCCGGAATAGATGAAAGTAAACTTCCCTGGGGAAAAGATAAATCCCAACCATTAGAACATCAAAAATACGGCTATGTCGTTCACTCTGAAGCAAACGCGATTCTACACAGCCCGGTAAGCCTTGCGAATTCTAAATGTTATGTCACTCTCTTTCCTTGTAATGAATGTGCTAAGCTTTTAGCGAGTGTTAAAGTCAGTGAAGTCATATTTATGTCTGACAAGCACAATGGCTCTGAGTCCAATACTATGGCGAAAAAAATTTTTGATCTGACAGGTATTAAATATAGACAACTCATCCCTTCAGAAGATTTAATCGCAAGCCTCACCTCACATTTACTCAATTTAAGAAGTGAGAACTAATCAATTTTAAGGTATCACACAAAAGTGCTCAATGCTGATGAACCTTATATACCATTCCACTTGCTAGAGAGGTAAACTTACAAATTGTTTAAACATGAGTTAAGTGAACCATAAGCAGTTCTTCCAACATCACGACCAGTATTAATACTGTATGGAGACCACATTATTTTATTATTATTGATATATGTTGAGCAAAAATAACCAGGTCTCGAATACCTAACTGCATCCTGGCATTTTCTAAAGTCATTAATAGTTGCATACCCAAGATCTTTATTGTCGTATATACGATAGATTGAATAACTAGTAACTCTTCCTAATGAATGCCTAGCGCAAACAATTCCTGTTCTTGCGAGATTTGCCACTTCAGCTGCTTCTCGACAATCCACTTCATAAGAAAAAACAGCATTTGCGATATCTTGGTCATCTCCACTTCGATACAAAGAAAAACCACTTGTGTTATCATCCCTATACCAATCACAATAGATTCTTAATCTTTTGGTAGGTATCACTGACTTGATACGCTTAATACTTTTTTTTGAATTATTATCTAAATTATCTGAATTATCTGAATTGTATTTTAAACTCCCTTTAGTTGTTAAAGTTAAATTCTCAGACTTATCTTTTAAGATTATAATATCGTCGAACGCTGAAATAGAAAATGAGAATGTAAAAAGACTGATAAACACAATAAGTTTCATAGGTTCTCCTATATTTGTTTTCTAAATATTCTAAATGTTCTAAATATTCTAAATAAGTAAAATCAATAAAGCAATAGCCCATTTAGAGAAGAGACAATCTGACACTACATAACATTCTCTGCCAAATCGATCTCTCATAAAGAGTTATGGAACAAAAGATATCTCTTTTAAAGTATATTACCTAAAAACGTAAAGTCATGGGATCTGTTGCTGTCACTTACTTAAATTTTTGGAAAGTTAATTGAGGTACCTTGAAGATCGTATTTCTAAAAGAGTGCGACTCCATACTCTAGTAAGGTATTGAATTCTTGCTAATTTCAATACAATTTTGAGCAATTCGCTAAAGTGTTAGAAAACTAACATGTATGTAAATGTGGGTAATGTCAGAAAAATTCAATCTTTTCACAGTACAATAGTCAAAACTATTATTAAGGAGATGATGATGAAAAATGTAATCTTATTAGTCTTATGCCTAGGCGCAAATCAAATAGTTTCAGCCGCTGGAGGTATAGGAGAAATTGGTGAAAAACTTTTAACTGCGTTTGCAAAATCAACAAGGACTAGCGCTGAAGCAGGGAAACTCAAAAATTTCGAACTAGACGAACTTAGAAGAAATGTACTCAACTTAAAAATTGGAAGAGGGCATGATTTGGATACATATACAGAGTACTCTAGAGATGTTTATAGTCTAACAAGAGGTTTAAGAATTCCTAACAGAAGCACTCACATAGATGGGTTGTCACGTTTTCGGGATGTAGAGAAGGATATCAAAGTTTGGATAAGAGTAAGTGACAATAATGCAACTGTAGAGATCCAAAAAATTGTAAGTGATGATATTGCAGGTTTTTCAAAAGATAGCTTATTAAAAGGACTCAAATACCAAGCCCAAAAATTTGGTTTAACTCCTGATGACCTAAAGTACTGGAACGATGAGCTTATATCAGAGGAAGCAGGGAAAATTATAATTAAACTAAGATACAAGGATGGTGCAACAGAAGGTATTTTACGCATGCTAAGAACTCGTATTAACAATTATGTATCCCATATTAATGATATCGTTTACCGAACAAGTATCAACGACGTATAAAGTCTTAAAGGAGAAATGATGAAATTTTTAGTATTGTTTCTCCTATTAAGTTCTCAATTTTCATTTGCAAGGATAGTTCCTAAAAAGCAAGGTTTATCTTTAGCAGAACAAGAAGTTTTAATTGACTTTCTTATTTCACAAAAAAGTACAACTGAAGTACTCCTAGAAATTAATAAACTAAATCTTCAAATTTATCTACAGTGTACAGAAAATCCAACAGGGCATGCACAAATTACTGTTATGAATGACAGTTTCCAAAAAGAAGTTAGAGAACGCTCATGTGAACGAATTTTAGGTTTTTTATTTTTCAAGAAAATAAAAAAAGATTTTTCCGAAATGAAAATTGCTCTATCTTTAAGTAGACCTAAGTTATTTAGCGTTAATAAGAAAAAAATGTCTATGTCTCAAAACATTGACTATAAGCTTAACTCTATGCCCAAACACCCCAAAATTGAAATTTCTTTTTTTAAAAACTTAGAAACAAGTATCATTGATCCACTTACAAGAGAAGAGGAAGAAATTGCTTTAGCAACATATAAGGAACATCAAAGACAAGCGTGCGAATCTTTCAAAAAAGTTCAAATTGATAATTATTTGTCTTTTTTAAAAAACCAAGAACAAATCCACGCCTTTAAAAAAGATTTTTGTAATTTAGACTTAGAAAAATATATTGATGGCCTATCAAATTATACGCAGAAGCAACTTTTCAAATCTTTCACTCACAACTATCATCGCTTTTTAGAAATTGAGCGTGGCAGTTTAAGAGAAGAGCAACTTAATAGATACAAGACTTATATTAGTAGATACCCCATCTTACTTTTTCTACAAAATGACTCTCCAACTCATACTGAACTTTATGAAGTTTTCAAAAAAATCGAACCTTTTCAAGAAGATTTTTCGAATCAATTTTATCAGTATGCTTTAGATAACGACATTGATAATAAAATCAAAAATTTTAAAGATAGGACAATGTCTTCATCAACATATAATGACTTTATTGAAGAGCTAAGCTTTTACTATAAAAAAGAAATCGTAAATGCATATCAGTACCATTGGACTAAAGATAAAGAAGAAACTTACAACATCATCGAACAGTATAAACATCAAGTTGAAACAGACATCCAACTTAAAAATGATATAAGCTCTATGGCCAGATTAGGAGCAACAATAGCAAGTTGCTTTGCACCGCTTGGGAAAGTAAAAGTTTTAGCGAATTATAAAAAAGCATTTTCTTCAACATGTTTCATGGCCTTAAGTCTTCCCTTAGAATTGTATTTTTTATCTCTCAGTTATGGCACTTCCAATGAAGTGTTAAACGGAATGTTTCAATCACCAGAAGGTCAATTTACCATGTCATCATACTCAGATTTAGATAAGTATCAAAAGGAGCTTATGATCAGTAAAGTATTTGCCCTATTTGGAGTTGGATCTATACCTAAAAGTTTTAAGGAAATCAAAAAAATACACAGAATGTTCAAGATACATAATTAGAAATGTGTCAAAAAAATATGTAAATATAAACGATACTTGGGGCGTAAGAAGATTATCTTACTTTACGTACACAAATCTCTGTAATATGTAGTACTTGCATTAAAAAAGGGCTTCACATAATGAAGCCCTTTCTATTTGAGGTCATGTGGTTTCTATTATCTCTTTATATTAAGTACTTCTTGTAACATTTGATCAGCAGTTGTAATCGTTTTTGTATTCGCTTGAAAGTTTCTTTGTGCATTCATAAGGCTAATAAATTCATCTGCAATATCAACATTTGATAGTTCGATAGATTTTGCCATAACATCACCTCTACCATCTGCTCCAGGTTTTCCAATTGCAGCTTGACCAGATTTTCTTGTTTCTTTAAAGAGGTTTTTACCCATTTTGAATAATCCCTCATTGTTTTCAAACTTAGCAACAGAAACCTGAGCAACATCTCTCATCACACCATTATCATAAGCTGCTGTTAAAACACCGTCATCATTAAATGATAAAGATGATAATGTAGCCGCACTAGAACCATCTTGGGTATGTCGTGCAATTGAAGAAGCAGAACCAAACTGAGTTGTTGCCTCATCACCTTCTCCACCTTCAGTTAATGATTTTCCAAAATCAAATTCAACAACTTGACCTGGAGCTGCACCTTTATTGAAATTAAAGGCATTTAATGAACTTGTTTCTGATTGTAGTTTACCTTTTGGGTCAAACTGTAAAGTACCTGTGGCCATCTCAACAAGTGTCCCTGGTTGCCCGCCTTGAGCATCCTCACCCGGAACCGTTGCATGATACTGCCATTGTCCATCAGCAACTTTGTTAAAATATAAAGTTACTAATCTTTGAGTACCAACGTTATCGTATACAGCAATACTCGTATTAAAATTAGAAGTCTTATCAGGATTATTCACATCAAACTGTTGTACATCAGCTCTTGAATCAAGGTTCATTGAAACATCAACTTTCTTAGTTGGTTGTGCCGGAATAGTGGTATTTCCTAGTTTAATAGGACCTTGCTTTTGAGTGATTTTTCCTTCTTCATCAGCTTGAAAACCCATAACTGGATAACCGTCACCATTAATAAGCTGTCCATTTTTATCAAAGTGAAAAGAACCATCTCTAGTATAGCCTTTTCCCTTAGGAGTACTTAATGCAAAAAATCCATTTCCATTGATCGCTAAATCGGTAATATTCTCTGTTCGATTAATATTACCCTGAACAAACTTCGGAGTAATGTGAGCTAATTTTGTACCTGAACCAATTTGATCACCACCGTCTATACCTTTAAGTGATTTAGAAAGTAGATCTTGAAATTCTGCTCTTGACCCCTTGAATCCAAATGTACCTGCATTGGCGATGTTATCACCGGTTACACTCATTGCACTACCTGCTGCATGTAAACCTGATACACCGATGTTAAAAGATGATAGAATACCCATGTATGTCCCTCCTAGACCTAAAAATTGTAAGAGGCGCAAAAAATAAAAGATCTCTTGCTTAAGGTTTCCGGAAAGGACCAACCTTTTTTTACTCTTACCCTAAAATTTAATTTCATCCCATTAAAATCTTCCTGACTTTAAGATATAAACATTGTCGAATCTATTTTAGTAAAAATATTCTCCGACATACTTCCTTTATCAACTGCTGTGACTAACTTATTATTGAGAACATCTACAATATAAGCTGCCTTATCAGAAACTATAAGTGAGTTTTTCCCACCTTTTTCTTTAAGTTTCCCCATTGCATTTTTTACTTTCATATACTCTTCTGAATTGAAATCAATTTTTCTTTCTTCTAGCCTTTTAACAGCATGACCACTTAGCTCTAATCCACCATGAACCGGTTTTTCTTGAGCTATCTTTTGATCAAGTAGATTTTTAAACTCACTAACATCTTTCTCTTTAGGCAAACGATTACTAAGATCAACTTTCTTTTGGTTGCCAGTCTTTGTAACGTTTGGAATGAGAATATTGTTAATATTACTACTCATCGTATATACTTGTTATCCCTGTTGTTGGTTTGTGTTCTTTATAAGAATCTAAAACCTGTTTGTTATTTAAGTTTACTTTAGCTTGCTTCATTTGATCAATAGGTAAATTCGTCGCTGCATTATTTGCCTGACTTTTTGGATTAAAAAGAGAACCCATTTGCATTCCGGCATTAACCTTTGGAGAATTCGATTCCATTTGTTTCGTGTTAACTCCTGGAGTATGAAAACTATCAACATCACGTAAAAAAACCTTACGTCCATCTACTTTTAAAACAGTTTCACCATTTTCAAAAAATACAGACTCAACTTTTCCAGTTGTCTTAGTGACAACTTCTATCGGATCAGCATTACGATCCCAAGCAAAGACCTGTGTTCTAAATTCACCTGCTCCTGAAACAGCACTATCAAGTTGAGTCCCATCCCAAGTAGCATTTTGATTCCCTCTACCAATGTTTTCTTTCCACATTTCTCCAACCATATTATTGCTTTTATCAAAGATTCTGATCAAAACTTTATCTGCTGGCTTTGGCAAAGTATATAAAATATCCGCTTCAGTTCCTTCCCCTTCAAACTTAAGAGACGAACCTGTTGTCACAACTTCTTTTCCTAAAAAGCTTGCTCCATAAAACTTATCTTCAACTTGCTTATTTTGTGTGAGTGTATCAAATTTTGTATTTAAATTTGATAATTGCTCCAACTGAGAAAACTGTGCAAGCTCTGCTGCCATTTTTTCTTGTTTCATCGGATTCATTGGATCTTGGTTTTGTAACTGAACTGTTAACAGTTTTAAAAACTCATCTTTACCCATTTTATTATGGTCTTTAGCATTAACATAAAGATCATTTTTAGGTTTATAGCCTTGAATTTTATTAATCAGTCTTTCTTTTTCTCTAGAATTTATTTTTTGATTATCTGTAAATGATTCTGCAGCTGATCTTGAGTTACGTGGTGCCATCTGAACATTTTGAAAGGCACGTGCTTGATTTGAAACTGGTTTACCCATTTCTGGCATTAGGCCACTTCCTTATCATAGAGCTGATTCCAAAGTTGCTGTCTTTTTTCAGAGTCATGTTGTCTTTGTCCTGATTCCGACCCAAACTGCTGATGTCTTTGTCCTTGTGAAAATTGACCTCGCCCACTATCGTGTCCAAATTGAGAAGACGTATTTGATGAGTCTAGTTTAAAATCACTTACAGATACACCATTTTGACTTAAGCTTTGTAATAATTCACCTTGATGTTTCGTAAAAAACTTTGCACCTTCAACTGAATGAGAATGTATTGCGATATTAAGTTGATCTCCTTGAGCTTTTTGTACCATAAGGTCAACTTTTCCAAGTTCATTATGTTGAAAACTAAATTCAACTTTTTGCTCACTACCTGCTTTAGCTTGCACGAGATAATCTTGTACTTTATTCAAAACTTCTTCACGCGTATTCACATTATCTGACAATTGATTTAAATCAAATACAGGACTTTGTTGCTGAACTGCTTTCGCCCCAATGTCTAATTTGTGAGGAGTATGAAGATGAGAATGCTCACCCATCTCTAAAAGATTATCTTCTTTTCCAAAACTCTCAGCTGACATTCTGTTAAGATCAAGTTCTGGTGATTTTACAACCCCAGGTAAAGATGCCTCAACCTTTTTATTAAACATTGATGTACTTATTGGATTATATGCTGATGCAACTGAGCGCTTTTGAGATACTGGACTTTGCTTTGCTATAAAATCATTAAGCTTAAGAAGATTTGAGTTTTCTTTATTGACCGTTGTTTCCGTTGGTAAAGAAGGTTCTGCGCCTTTAAATAGCTTTTTAGCAGTATGAGAGAAATATGTCTTTTTTCCATTAAGGTTAGACACTTTGGTCTCAATATTTGGATTTATATTTAGAGATTCCTGTTTTGGTATTATTGCAACATTTATTTGTTGATTATTTTGTGCTATTTTTCCTTTTACTTGAGCTTGCCTTAATGCTTCAGAAGACGTCGAGTTTTTAGGTAAAATATCAGCAGGAAGACTATCTGCATTTACTAATTGTTTAGAGTCCTTCTCGATTATTATTTCAGGTTTAACTTGCTGCTTATCTACATTTCCTAAGACTGTACTTATAGATTGTTTTTCATTCATTTCTGCTACTGACTGAAGCTCTTGCGCTTGAAGCTTTTCATTTTCACCTGTCAACATAGAAGCAAAGTCAGTACTCCTTCCTGATACATCCTCTGATTTTTTTGAAATCAATGAGTCAATAGATGCTTGAACTTCCCCATCTACAGGTGCACTTGCCCCTTTGGTCTTGCTTTGACCTTGTAGAATTTGTAAAAAGTTTGCATTATTAACGTTCAAGTTTTCTCCTTGTATCCTTTTTATTTTTGCATATTCAAGTATTGTTTTTGAAGTCGGGCAGAAACTTCCTTATTCATGAGATTAAATATCTTAGATGCCTTTGTTGGATCAATTTTCTCAATTATCTTAATTGAAATATCACTTTCTTGGACAGACAACAGATCAGCTGCTTTTTGAGGCTTCATATTTGAAATTACTTTTACCAATTGTTGAACACGCATTGACTCACCTTCTCTATGCCCATCAATACATCCAATAAGTTTCTTCTCATGAGATTCAAGCTCTTCAATTTTCTTAAGAAGAGATACTTCACTTTTTTTAATTTGTTCTTCTCTTATTTTCAGCTGTTCTGCTTTAGCCTCGAGTTCTCTATCTTTGGCCAATAGCTCTTTTGAGAGCTGACTAACACTCTTTTTCTTAATTAAATCTACTTGCTTATTTACTGCTTCAGATAGTTTTTTATCAAAATCTTCTTGGGTATATAATTTTTCTTCTGAATAAATCAAACTTGAGTGAATTAAAATAAATATGAGAGTCAATAATCTAGCTAACAAAACTTCTCCAATTTTGAATTTGTTCTTCTAATTCTTCATACTGTTTTTTTTGTATTTTTTTATAATAGCCTGTTTTCTCTTTTTCTTTTAACTTTTCCATAACTTTAACATCCGCTCTTAACTGACTCAATTCTTTATATTTTCTCTCAATATCTTCTTTGAGGTGAGATTTATGTTCTTCTAATCTACTAATATGAGCTTTTTTTCCTTGTATAAAATAAGGGTGAAAGTGTAATTCTCTTCCTATAATTCCTGAGTCTAGACCTTGTTCGTGAGATTCATATGACTGTTGAATTCCTTTATGGTGCTGATTTATTTCGTTATCGATGTTGTTTATTTGAACTTGTAAACGACCAATCTCTAATTTACATTGTTCTTCTTTAAGTTTTCTTATTTTCAATATCGCCTCTAAGCGAAATTTAAATTTCTTCATTCAACGTCTCCAAATGACGGATCTACTTCTGTTTCACCTTTTCTAGCAATATCAACCATTCTGTCATAGGTATCATCAATAGTTGCTGAATCTTCAACTCTTTGCTGTAGTAGATTAATCATATCATTATAGACCACCATGGCCTTATCAACTTTGGGGTTTGTTCCTCTTGCATAGGCACCAACATTAATCAGATCTTCTGACTCTTTGTAAGCTGCTAACAAGTCTCGTAGATGTCCTGCTATAATTGTATGCTCTCGTGGAACGACTTTATTCATAACTCTTGAAACTGACTCTAGAATGTCAATTGCAGGGTAATGATTTCTACTTGCGAGTTCACGACTTAAGACAATATGTCCATCGGAGATAGAACGAACAGCATCCGCAATTGGTTCATCCATATCACCACCTTCAACAAGAACAGTGTATATTCCTGTGATACTCCCTGAACCTGCTTTAGTTCCAGCTCGCTCCATTAATTTTGGAAGTTTAGCAAATACAGATGGTCCATAACCTTTTTGTCCAGGTGGTTCTCCTGAGCTCATTCCGATTTCTCTGTTTGCCATAGCAAATCTTGTGATAGAGTCCATCATAAGAATTACATCATTATGTTTGTCTCTAAAGTATTCAGCAATTGTCGTTGCGGTGTAAGCTGCTTTTGCTCTAATTAATGGTGATTTATCTGAAGTTGCAACAACAATAATAGAACGCTTTAGTCCTTCTTCTCCTAAGTCACTTTCAATAAACTCAAGAACCTCACGCCCCCTTTCTCCGATGAGCGCAATAACATTTATATCTGCAGAAGTATTTCTAGCAATCATTCCCATCAAGGTAGACTTACCAACTCCTGACCCTGCCATAATAGCGAACCGTTGACCTTTACCTGCTGTAATAAAACTATTTATGGCACTAACACCAGTATCCAATGGTTGCCTGATAGGTGGTCTCTCGAGTGGATTAATAGGTTCTCCATAAATTGAACGCTTTTCATCATATCCATTTATCGGCCCCTTACCATCTATAGGTCTTCCTTGAAAATCAACTATTCGGCCTAGAAGATTATCTGAAAGTTCTATTTTAGTAGTTAAGTCTTGTAGGTAAACTTTAGTTTCAGAATTAATTCCGGTTATATCATCATAGGGCATAACTTTACATCTATCACCATTGATTGCAACAACTTCTCCCAAACAACTCTCACCTGTTTGAGTACGAAACTCAACACAACAGCCTAAAACAGCCCTTGGTAAAGTCGCTTCATACAGCATTCCATGACTGGCAAGAATTTTACCTATACTCTGATAAGGAGTATTAGATTCAAAGTCTTTATAAATATTTGTAAAATCAACATTAGTATTCACCATGAATACCTACTGAAGTAAAAAGTTTGTCTAATGATTTAAATTGAGCGTCTAACGATCCATCAATTATAGTATTTTCTGATTCTAAAACAATACCTGTTTCATCTAAATCTAGATCCACTTCAACTCTAACATTTGTTAGCACTCCTACTTTTCTCTCTACGATTTTTATAATTTCTGGCATATGACCAAAAGATTTTTCATTAACATGTAAAACAAGTCCTGTTTTAGTATTTATTTCATGAATTAATTTCTCAAGTAAACGTGCAAGATAATACTTTTCATCAACTTCTTTAAGAACGATCCATTTTGTTAAATTTTTCACCATTCTATAGATATCGTCTTTAGAATTTGTATAAAGTTCATTAACATTTTCTTGAAACTGAGAAATGATTTGTGAACACTCATCTATCTGAGTTTCAAAACTTGTAATAGCTTCACTTTTAGCTTGAGCAAACCCCTCAGCCCTACCTTGTTCAAACCCTTCATTAAAAGCCGATTCTTTGATATCTGATAAACGTTTTTCTAATTCAATTTTTAATCTATTTTCAAAGTCTTCATTTTCTTGTTTTTTTAGTCCTCTCGATTCTTTTACTATTGGTGAGATTTCAAACGGCGTTCTAGCTTCATGTTCTCTTTCAAGTCTGATAATTTCATCACTAACTTTGGGACTACTCCCTGCTAATTGATCAAGAGCAAGAAAATTGAAATCCTCAACCTCTCCCTGTCCTGCTTTAATCGTAGGACTTAAAGATTGAAAACTAAATTCTTGAACATTCATATGCTGACTCTTCTTTATTCCCATCTATAATCTCCACTAGACAAATGAATCTCCACCTTCTCCACCACGAGAAATAACTGCTTTTCCTTTAGCTTCAAGATCTTTGATCTGTTGAACAATTTCTTGCTGTGCTTTTTCAACATCAGAAAGTTTTGTAGGCCCTAAGGCTTCTAAGTCTTCAGCTAGAAGAGTTGCAGCCCTATTGGACATGTTCTTAAATAATAATGACTTAATTTCCTCTGGTGCAGTCTTAAGGGCAATAGTAAGTTTTTGATTATCAACAACTTTAAGTAACTCTTGAATACCTTTACCATCAACATAAACCAGATCCTCAAAGACAAACATGAGTTTTCTAATCTCTTCAGCAAGTTCAGGATCTTTTTCTTCAACTCTGGCCATAACATTTTTCTCAGAGTTCTTATCCATCATATTTAACATATCTGCTATAGGCTCAACACCACCGAGTTGTTGTGTATCGATTGAACCAAGTGTTGAAAGTTCAGTTTTTAATACATCATCTAGCTGAGCAATTAATTCAGGAGAAACAAAGTCAAGATTTGCAACCCTTAAAACAACTTCAGCTTGTAATCCCTCAGGTAATTTCTTTAAGACATCTACTTTTCTTTCAGTTGATAAATGAGCAATAATTAATGCGATTGTTTGTGGGTGTTCATTGATTAAGAAGTTCGCAAGAGTTCTCGTATCAACAAGTTCAAGAGACTCTAAAGTATTCGCTGTACCGACTTCAACGACTTGACCAAGAAGTTGTCGTGCTCGGTCTTCACCAAGAGTTCCCAGTATAAAATCTTTTCCTTTATTTTCAGAAAATAATAAATCCGCCTCTTCATTCAGGGATGAATAAAACTCTTCTAAAACACGTTTTACCATCCAAATAGGTGACTTTGTCAAAATCGCCATTTGGTTAATTAACCTTTTAACATCATTATCTTTCATATGTTTAAAGATTAACTTAGCCGTTGTTGGCCCAAGAGCACTCATAAGAATTGCAGACTTCTCTAAACCTCCAAGAAGGGCATATTCTACATCTGGATCAAGCGTTTTTTGTTCAGCCACTTTAGCTCCTCACTTTTTAAGCTGTTATACGATCACTAAGCGATCTCTTTATTAGTTTCCTGTGAATGAATCATCTCATGAACGACCTGAGCTGCTTTTGCAGGATTCGACTCAACAAGATTAATAATTCTTTCTCTAATCATATTCCCTTCAATTTTTTCAGGGTTCATTTTATCTTCAATTGTAGGTAAAGCATCTTCTAAACCTGGTAATTTTTGATTGGCCTGAATTTTTTCCAGTTCCTCAATCGTTTTTGGTAGAAAATCTTCAATTGATTCAACAGTATTTTCAGTTACCCATTGAATAAATGGTCTTACAACAACAAAGAAGAGTAAGGATATCAAAACACCAATCATTAAATACTTAGTTAAGTTTTTAATAATCTCTCTATTTTCTCTTTGACGAAGGAGAGCTTCAGCTTCTGATAGATCTTCTTTTGCAAATTCCATATTTTTAATTACAATTTGATCACCTCGTCCTTCGGCAATTCCAATTGCTGATGCAACAATTTGCTTAAAATTCGCTATTTCTGCATCTGTCCATGGTTCATATTTAGTTATTGGCATTCCATCTTCATTAAATGTAGGCTCGCCTGCCTCATTTAATACTGAAATTCTTTTACCATCAACCATAACAGCAACTGTAAGCTTTTTTATATCTGCTGTAGGTTTCTTAGATTTTGTAATCGTTTTCGGGACATTGTAATTTCTTGTAACAAGAGATTTATCAACATTATTTTTCGTTTCAGGAATTCCTGGTTGTGGTTGTTCTCCTGGTAAATTACTTCTTGCTCCAGGAATACCTTGAGGGCTAGGCCTACTACCAACAAGGTTTTGTTTATTATCAACTTCAGATACAACTGCTGTATTTTCTCCATCATAAGTTGTTTTTGTCTCATAGGCTTCAGTAAAGTCCATTTTTACGTTCACTTTAGCAATAACTTTCCCATCACCAACAACACGTTTAAGAATTTCCTCTATTTGTTGTTCATATTTTCTATTAACCTTAGATTCAAGAGCTAATCTATTTGCTGTTTCTTGGGCCATCATATCACCCATATTTTCAGTTAGCTTTTCACCCTTTGAATCAATAATAACAACATTTTTAAATCGCATTCCATCGACACTAGCAGCTATTAGGTTTTGAATACCTCGTATTTCTTCTTTTGTTAGAACTAAACCTCTATCTAGGTCGAGTACAACAGAAGCACTCGGTGGTTTTTTCTCCGAAACAAAAGGACTTGATTCCGGTAATGATAAGTGAACTCTTGCTCTTTTAATTCCTCTAATATGTTTAATCGTTTTCATGAGCTCGCCTTCAAGAGCTCTTTGTTTATTAATTTTTTGAACGAAGCTAGTTGTCCCAAAAGCTTGTTTATCAAATATTTCATAACCGACAGTTGAATTAAAATCAACTCCCATCTTTGCAATTTCAAGTCGCATATTATCAACTTGATCTTCAGATACGAAAATTTCTGTTCCCCCATTTTTAGGTTGAAAGTCAATTTTTGCATTATTTAATATTTGTTGAATCTTAGCAGAGTCTTCTTGCGTTAGCTCAGCATACAAAAGCTTATATTGTGTTTTAGTTGCCCACGATATAATAAGGATCATCGAGATGACAATTCCAAAGGCAACTAGTAACAAGCTTGCTTTTCGACGCTTATCAAGCGTCGAGTAGAAGTCTGTAAAATTTTTTAAAATTTGTTCAAAAAACTTTTGCAAAAGAATCCTCCTGATTCAAAAGCTAAATTCAAATACTATATTTGCATTTTCATTATTTCTTTATAAGCATCAATGACTTTAAGACGAACTTGGTTCATTTGTTTAAAAGCTATATCCGCTCTTTCAACTGCAAGAAGAGTCTCATGTAAATTCTTTGATTCTCCACTTGCCAATCTTTCCATTGCAACATTCGCATCTTGTTGTAATCCATTTACCTTAGCAACAGCATTAGCTAAAAAGTCACCAAAGCTTTCAGTCGAATTCCCTCCTTCAATACTTGGAAAGTCCTCTCTGAAATTCATTTTACTGTTTAATTCTATGGATTTAGACCAATTCTCTACTCCATAGTTTTTAAATGAATTTGCCATCTGGTTTACATTGTAAATGGCCATAATCTACCCCTATTTATCGCCC
>CAYFHZ010000025.1:0-15014 GCA_964342535.1 uncultured Bacteriovoracaceae bacterium
AGAGGAAAATACTGCTGCTGAAATTTTTTATTCCCTATATGCAATGTTAGGTAACAACGATAGTCGTCCACTAATGGAAGTATTGAAACGCTATAGTTTCACGATCAAGTCGAATAAGGAGCTTATAAATAAAGATAAGGTTATGCTTCTTGCACAATATAAGAAATTTCTAGAAAGTGAAGATGAAGAGGCAGTTAATCCACTTAAGCCAGAAAGTGATGAGCTAAAGGCAAAAGTAAATCAAATTCTCAAAGCACCATTTTTGACAAGAGACGAAACGATCAAAAGAGTTAGAGAAGGAAATAAATACTATTGGCTAATAGATGAAAGTAATATTAAGGCAAGATTTGATGAAGAACATAGACTTCGTGAGTTGTGGGTTAAAAGTACAAATGGTGAATATAAATATATCATTGGACCACATAAGCCATTTTCAGCTAATCTAAACTTTCCAGAGTTTATTTGGTTCCTTGATGGTAATGGACGTAAATATGAAATCAAACCTCTTAAACATACAATGTTTACTGACTCAGAAAAGGCTCACTCAACCAGACTTACTCGTTACAATAGACATATTGAGAAAGCTAATATTAGGCAAACATTCCAATTTGACTTTCTTATGTAGTTGAAATGCTGATGTAAGTAATATCTCATTAAAGTTTTTCAAGGTTTTTCCGATCAGTTTGAACGGATATAGAATCTTGAGGATAGATTATGAAATATTTTACATTTGCCGCATTTATCATGATTGCTACCCAAATGGCATACGCGGAAAGTACACGTAAAGGTTTTTTTGAAGCAGCTTCAAATACAAACTGGGGAACAGAAGAAGAAGTTAATGAACCTGTTACAAGTACTCTTCCAGAGGAGCCAGAGTTCACTTCATCTGGAGAATCAGACACGGTTTGTATGCGTGAGGATCAAACAACTCTATCACAAAGAATGATTCAAGTACTTTTATTTGAAAAACATAAGATTAATGGGACACCATTTTCTAATCTGATAAAAGTCTCTGGTGGGGACATGATAGGAAATTGTGACTCAATGATTTCATTTGAGTTTTCTAAGCCAAGTGAAAATAAATACAATTCAAATTTACTTCAAGTAAATGTTAATAAACCAACTACAGGGTGTGAAGATGTAGAAGAAAATGGAATAACAAAAACATTTTGTGATTACAAAGTCATCTTCGCAGAAGATGGAACAGCAAATAAAGAAGAAACCCATAGTTTTGAACCGAACTATTACGGCTTTATGGAATGTCTTAAAAAGGCAGGTGTTTATGATGAAGCTGCTGGCGTTTTTCATAAAGATAAAATTGCAGCTAAACCTTTGGATGAAGGTTTTAAGGGAGCAGTACAAACTGGAGATTATGAAATTTATTGCCATGGCCCTGAATGTAAAAAAGACAGATTACAAGATGAATCAAGTCAATCTGGAAATTCATGTGAGTGGGTAGAGAAAATTAAAAATGCTAATGGAGATAAAATTACATTTTATTCTCAAGCAGATATTGCGGCCAGAAGGAAAGAGGCAGATTTTAAAGCTGCTTGTAATCTTGGAAATTATCGTGAGGTACTTGAAGCGAGTCAACAATTTGATGGTCCTCAATATGCAACACTTGTAGAGGTGTCTCACAATTTATTACATGAAAAAATTAAAGAATTAACTCAAGCTTTTAGAAAGAAAAAAGATCTTAGTAAGTATTCAAGTTCTGAGCTAGATGATTTGTATTCTGCGATGGAAGATTTTAATGAACATATTCTTAGTCCACTCAAAAACCGAATAGCCAATTTAATTGTACAAATTGAAGAAGCAAGTACAGATGAAAAGGCAGATGCACTTAGAGATAAATTAGATGGAGTATTTGCTCTATATGCTGAATATGTAAGTGGAGATTATTTTGGTGCAAATGATTATGAACGAATGAAAAATATGGAAGAAAAACCACCTCTCAAACAAAAAGCATGGCGAGAAATGGCCCTTAGTTTATATAAAAACTTAAATGCTGTTTATAATTTTTCACGGGTTACCAATTCTAACTTAGAGAAAGAAGAAGATGAACAATTAGCTGAACTTTATTATGATGAAATAATTGAAGAAATGGCAGCTGCTGTGAAAAAAGAGAAACGACGACTCAACCAATTAGGATATGTTGCCAGTAATCCTGGAACATCAAAATATTCAGATGATCATTATCAAAGTGCTCAAGTTTGGACCCAGGAAGCTCAAGAAGTTTTAACTGATATGACAGCAGATTATAAGCAAGGGGCACAAACTTTACAACAATGTGTAATGTTACAAAATGCTCAATGTGTTCAAGCGGTTAGTCAAAGACTTGATACGCTAGATAAAGATATAGCTAAAACCAAAAAATACTATGAAAAAAAGATTTCAAGTGATCAAAAGAATTATAATGAATGGTCAAAAATTGAAAAAACTGCGGCCAGTTGGAATAAGAATGTAACTTGGAGAGGTATTGCATCGACAAGTAATACAGATTTTACAACAATGAGTTTTGCAGATATTTTAGCTCGAACAACGGGACAAGGTAATACGCAAACACTAACAGGTAATAATACTAACTTAATTCAACAGCTACTTGCACGGCAACAATCGAATCCAAATTATGTCTTAAATAATGGTCAAACCACTAATACAGGCATTAATTGGGGACTTTCAAGTCAAAACACTGCATATCGGAACTTAATGCTTAGAAGTGGTGGATATTCCCCATATGCCAATGCTGGATATGCACTTCAGTTCGGATATTAGAATTCAACTGAAAGTTGCAGACCCGTGGCCATAACATTGGATGTGCTTAGTTCTTCACTAGCGTTTGTAAAAGCATAATAATTTCCAACCATATGATAAGCAAGATAAGAGCTAAAGGTAACATTAGGATTCCATCTATAATCAAATGCAATACTAAGCTCGGTACCTAGGTCATCTGACTGATCAGCAGTGGCAGTATAAGTGGCCATATCCTCGTGTGAGTAAAATGAATCACCTGACTTTGCAACTTCATTTGCTTTTGCCCATAAAGCAGCAAACTTCCAAGTCCACTCATCAAGATTATAGTGAGCATAGAGTTGAGCGTAAGTTGTATTTACAATAGAAGAACTAAAGACATCTTTTGAACTACTCATAAAGCCTTCGTAATTATACTTAAACAAAAGATAAGAATGTTTATAGTTTGGATTTAAATACATCCCCTCAAAGCTTGAGCTTGAAGCATCATCACCTGAAACAATACCTCCGTTTAATCCAACCTTCCATTTACTATTGGCCTGATAACCTGTTTCAATAATATATGCATTAGAAGAAAAATCAGCTTTTTCGGTTGTGTATAAAGTACCAACTTCACCAGATAGCATTGGAACTTCTAGCTGAAAGTTGAAATCACCCCATACCTTTGATAAATAAACATCAATCAAGGTTACATTATGTGGCCCCTTGTCTGTTCCATACAATGTACTTTTAGTTTCTACTTCTTTGATTGAATAATAGATACCAAGTTTTAAATTTCTATTTGTGTTATCATAAAGAGCGGCAACACTATATTCGTATGCATCATAATCGCCATTGGGCTGAGTTGCTGAAGAATGAAGTTTTGCCCACATTGGAGTTAATTGAAAACCTCCAAGTTGAAAATGCGCCTCAAACCCCTCATAGCCAGAATAAAATCTATCGCTGGCACTCTCACCAGAATTTACCATGGCACCAAGTCCCCAGTTTTTAGCAAATCTACCAATTTTATATAAAGCAGTGTCTGCATAAATTTCAGCATATATTTGATTAACTAGCATACTAGAAGAGCTACTTTGGGTATAATATGATCCATTCCCCTCAGTTGCATTTGAGTCAGAACTGCTACCAAGTGCCGAAGTTCTACCTGAACCAGTTGAAAGCTCACCTTTAATTGTAACTCCGTCATTAATAACGAGATTAGGTTGTAATTTTAAAATCATCGTTTGGAATCGTGCATTATTATTCTCCGGAGTAATACATTGTGATCCTGAACCCGCAGTACATGTATCACCAGTTCTTCTGACATCTTTAATAATATGACTATCAAGAGTTAAGCTTCCCTTCCAATCCATAGGAGATGCTTGAACTGTTACTGAGAAAAAAGTAAGTAAGGTCAAAACCTTATTTATGCGAATTGCCACGAAGTGCTCCTTAATTTATTATTACTTTTAAATATTTAAAATAATATTGGATTGATATTAAACTGGCAAAGGTTTCATGAAGTTTAAAATAAACAAATCAGCAATCATGCTATGCGCAAGGTGGAGTCTATTTTTTGCTCTAGTTGTTTTTCTTGTGGCCGGTGGATATTTTTATCTGGTTGTTAATGAACTTCGCCTAAAGCTAAATGAAACACAGATTAGTGAGTCCGTTGTAGCTCAAACCGTATCGCATCTTGATCAAAATTCATTGATTCATACAAGGGTTTTAAATGAATTTGATTTGTTTTATAAAAATAGAGATGAGTATATTGAATTCCAAAAAAACAGAGAAGAACAACAAGAAGATATAGGAAAGGGTATAATAAGTTTTAATGAAGACTTAGAGGTTCCAAGTCTGCTTGAAAACACGTGTCATCGTTTTATGTGTTTGCAATTTAGAAGAAAGTTTAAAGATATACCTTCATCCTTATGGAAAGGGCTACTTGGTACAGAAGACTTTAGGTTTCTAGATCATCAAGGGGTTGATCCAATCGCAATAGCAAGAGCGTTATTTGTTGATATTGTTGCCATGAAATTTATTCAAGGTGGATCTACTCTGACTCAGCAGCTTGTCAAAAATCTCTTTTTGACTAATGAAAAGACTTTGACAAGAAAGTTTAAAGAGATGATTTATGCACTTTATATTGAAAACATACTTTCCAAGGAAGATATTCTTACACTTTACTTGAATGAAGTTTTCTGGGGAACATATCAAGGGGTATATATAAAAGGATTTTATGCCGCCTCTATTGCATATTTTAGAAAACCACCAGAAGAACTTAGTAATTTTGAGGCGACGATATTGATTAGTTTACTCAAGGGTCCTCAGTATTATAATCCTAAAAGTCATTTAGATCGTTTAAAAGATAGATCATTGGCAGTTTATAAAAGGTTACAAGAGATCAAACTAATGCCTGCAATTGAAACTGCTTGGAATGACAAAGAATGGAGTAAATATCAAAAAAAATATATTCAAAAATCACAAAGAAAATACTTAAGATACTATTATCAACTTAGCCAAAATAGTGAAAACTATCTCGAGCCTCTTGAGAAATTTGTACTGATGGACTCAATTGACGAAGTAACAAAACTTCTTAAGGAAAGGACACAGGGTGCAGATATTGGTGTCAAAATACTCATGGCGGATGCAACTTGTGAAGATTATAATTGTAGCAAAATATTTACTTATTATAGCAAGTTAGAAAGAGTAAAATCAAAAGCAATAGAAGAAGAATTTCATCAGGTCGGCAGTCTTTTAAAACCCATTGTCTATGACACATTTATTGAACTTGGAAGAAACTATGACGAAGAGGTTAGCACTGATCCAATAGTCCTTAATTTAAAATCAGGACGGTGGGCACCCAAAGATTATTCAAAAACAAAAGTAGATTCAGTTACATTAAAATATGCTCTTCAAAAGTCAAAAAATATTCCTCTTGTAAGAGTAGCTTCGGAAATAGGTTTTGATAAATTAGAAGAGGTTTTGGATTTCAAAATTCCGAAATTACAAAAACCACTAGCTGAATACCCTGCACAGCTTCTTGGCTCCATTGAGTTATCAGTTAAGGAAGTATATGAAACATACTTGAAATTTATTAAGCAAAAATGTAATGAAATTAAAAACAATAATACAGGTATAGAGGATACAGTATTATATTTTATGAGTGATGCGAAAGAGACAACAATCTCACTTGTTTCACAAGGGCCGTTAAGAAATTTGAATATCTTTGGAAAAACAGGTACGTCAAATAATGGTTTAGATAATTGGTATTTTGCCTTTGATGGAAAAACATATTATGTAGTCTGGTTTGGGGTAGAGTCTAATCGAGATAAATACGATTTAAGAATATCCGGTGCAAGTTCTGCTTTTAGAATATTTCAAAATTACGTTAATTATCGAGGGAAATTACCCTCAGAAATCTTTTGTCAGTAAAAAAGCAATGTAAAAAACTTCAAATTTTGAGAAAATATAACATAAGTATCTAAAAATCCAAAAAAATTGACACAAAGTTAACCAAGTGGTCAAAAATAGTGGTATGATGTTTCAATGGCAAGAAATACAAATTTCAATAAAGATGAAGTACTAGAAAAAACTATGCACCTATTTTGGGCCAAGGGCTTTGATGGGACTTCGTTAGACGATATTCTAAAAGAAACCGGACTCTTAAAAGGGAGTCTTTATCATACCTTCAAATCTAAAGAAAACCTTTTTAAATTATGCCTAGAAAAATACGGAATACGGTCAAAATCTTTCTTCTATCGAGATGAAGATGATCCTATTGATTATATTCGTAATTTTTTTAAACGTCTTGTGAGTGAAGGGGTAAAAGAAGATGCTAAGGGCTGTCTTATAATGAATAGTTGTTTAGAGTTTTCTAACGTAAGTAATGAATTATCTAAAGAAAATGAAAAATTATTTAATGCAGTTGAAACAAATATGCTTAGAGTTGCGAATAAGCTTTTGAAAGATGAGAAAATAAAAACATCTAAGTCAGCTAAGCAGCTAGGAAGACAATTTGTAGTTGCTGCTTTTTCGATAAGAGAATTTTCGAAGTTTAGAAAAGATAAGTTATTTCTCAAGGAAATTGCAAATAATGCACTATTTGCCGTAAATATAAAAATTTAATTTTTTTTGGCCACAAATTTGACTAAGTGGTCAAGTATAAGGAGTGTAAGAGTGAGTTTAACATTAATAATTTCTACTTTTGGTGCAGGTTTACTAACA
This sequence comes from uncultured Bacteriovoracaceae bacterium, assembly GCA_964342535.1. Taxonomy (GTDB): domain Bacteria; phylum Bdellovibrionota; class Bacteriovoracia; order Bacteriovoracales; family Bacteriovoracaceae. Next base: position 6,958 of record CAYFHZ010000025.1, read on the forward strand.
ATTTTTTCTCCATGTATATTGCCACTAGTTCCATTTGTTGCAAATTCTGCTTTTCAACAGTCAAAAAGAGGACCTGTTTATTTGAGTATTGGCCTTGCCATAAGCTTTTCAATAACAACTTATGCCATCGTGAGTACAGGACAGTTATTTGGTCTAAATGAGGTGGCCTTAAAAAATCTTTCAGCTATATTTTTACTATTAGCGGCTGCTCTTTTTATCTTTCCACAAATTTCAGATTTTATTTCCCTGAAGCTTTCACCACTTAACTCGAAACTTCAGGGTGTAAAACTAGATAACACTCCTAGAGGTTTAAAATCGTTTTTAAATGGAGTTTTATTAGGGCCAGTATGGACCCCTTGTAGTGGACCAACTCTTTCACTGGTAATAGGGCTCATTATAAGTGAGCCAGATCCTAAAATAGCAATACCTCTGCTTTCACTGTTTGCAATTGGCTCTATTATTCCTATTTTATTTATAGCCTACGGGGCTAAAAGCTTAACAAGTAAAGTAAAGAATCAAGCACTCAAAAAAGGGAAAAGAATAAAGCAAATTTTAGGAGCTATATGTGCTTTTATGGCCATCGCTATCTTAACAGGATTTGATAAAACCATAGAAGCTGAATTACTCAAACTTACCCCAGAATTCATAACAAATATATCACTATCACTATAAAGGAGTCTATGTGAGAAAATATCTTATTTTACTATTGTGTGTTGTTAACTACGGCTTTGCTAAAACAACAGAAAAAATCGAAGCAGAAATTAAAGCTCATAAGAATGTTCTTGTACATGTTCATGCTGATTGGTGTCCAACATGTAAAGAACAGATGAAAGTATTCAAGAAGATTGAAGACAGAAATTTTGAAATAGTTGAAGTCAATTTTGATAAAGATAAAGACTTTCTATCGAAGAATAAAGTTTTCAAACAATCGATGATACTTGCCTATATCGATGGGAAAGAAGTGAAAAGAGTTTTTGGGATTACAAAAAAGGATAAGATTATGAAGTTTATAAATGAAAGCTTTAATGATTCATTAGAGAAGCAATTAAAAGAAAAAAGGGCCTCATCAAAAATTTCAAATGAAAAAAGAAAAACAATGGAAGATGCAATAAAGGAATTAGAAGAATCAGGAATAATTGCAAAGGCCACCAAAAAAGGAAATAAGGCCATCGATTTTACTCTTAAAGATTCTGAAGGGAACTCAATTACACTATCTGAAGAGTATAAAAAACAACCTATTATTTTAACATTTTATCGTGGTGGTTGGTGTCCCTATTGTAACTTACAGCTAAGAGCATATCAGGAAAAATTAGCTGAATTTAAAGAAGCAGGTGGTAAACTTATAGCGATTAGTCCAGAGTCAAAAGAGTCTGCTAGTGAAACAAGTCAAAAGAATAAAACTGAGTTTCCCATTTTAACAGATAGCATGAATACAATTGCACGTAAGTATGGTCTTGTTTTTAAGCTAAATGAGGAACTTAAAGAAATCTACTTATCAGTTGGCCTTGATCTAGAGAAGAATCAAGGAAATACTGCATGGGAGCTTCCTATCCCAGCAACATACGTTATTGATACCAAGGGAAATATTGTCTATTCATTTCTTAATGTTGATTATGTACAAAGAGCAGAACCTGCAGACATAATCAGCGAACTCGTAAAACTGAAATAAGTGAAAAGGTGAGTAAGTTAAACCAACTTACTCACCTTAATGAATTTTAAAAATGTAACAAATAAATCTAATGCGTTTCGTAAAAATCATATATATGTAAAAAATTCAAAGAACGTTTAAATAAACAGTTTATATCAAAAAAAATGAATTAACCGACGTAACAAACAGATATTTTTGGGAAATCATTTCTAGTTTCTCTTTACAACTTAAGAGTAGCTAAGTATATTTTTTCAAAGTTATCATTTTAGGGGTGTCGTCAAGTGGTAAGACATCAGATTTTGATTCTGACATGCGCAGGTTCGATCCCTGCCACCCCTGCCACTTTTAAGGAGTTTCAATGAGACGCATCGTACTTGTCTCTGGTACCTCAAACAAAACTCTTTCAAATCAAATTTCTGACTTTCTAGACGTGCCCCTTGTTGACCCTCAGGTTAGACGGTTCGCCAATGGTGAGATCTTTTGTGAGATTGAAAAAAATGTTAGGGGAGCAGATGTTTTTGTTATCCAAACCACTTCCAGTCCAGTAAATGACAATTTAATGGAGTTACTTGTAATGATTGACGCACTTAAACGTGCATCGGCCGCATCAATAACTGCTGTTGTTCCTCACTATGGTTATTCAAGGCAAGACAGAAAAGCGAGTCCAAGAACTCCAATATCTGCTAAGTTAGTAGCAGATTTAATGACAGTGGCCGGGGCATCTCGAGTAATTACGATGGATTTACATGCTGGCCAAATTCAAGGTTTTTTCGATATTCCATTTGATAATATTTATGCTTCTCCTGTTTTTCTCAACTATATTAAGGATAATATAGACCTTGATAATTTAACGCTTGTATCTCCTGATGCTGGTGGAGTTGAGAGAGTAAGATGGTATGCCAAAAAACTTGGCAAGGATATCGCCATGATTGACAAAAGACGCACTGGTCCAAACGTTGCAAAAGCAATGAATATCGTTGGAGATGTGAAGGATAAAGACGTTATTATTGTCGATGATATGATTGATACAGCTGGAACCTTAATAGAGGCTGCGAGAACTTTAAAAGAGCACGGTGCTAAAAAAATCTACTCTTTTGCTACCCATGGAGTTTTTTCTCCACCAGCGGCTGAGAGAATAAGTGGTTGTGAAGAGTTGGAAGCAGTTATTGTTACAGACACAATTCCACTAACTGCTGAACTTCAGAAAGTTGATAAAATTAAAGTACTTTCTACGGCAGAAATTCTATCAAAAGCTATTCATAGAACTTTTAACCACGACTCTGTAAGTTCGTTATTTGTCTAGGATTCATAAGTGATTAAGTTAATAGTGGCACTTGGTAATCCAGGAATTGAATACGAATTAACAAGGCATAATATTGCTTGGTTATTAGTGGACACTCATCCAAATCTTGCATCAGCAAATTGGAAAGATAAATTTAAAGGGGAATACACAGACTTAAATACTTCAAATGGTAAAGTGTATGTTTTAAAGCCTCAGACTTATATGAATCTTAGTGGTGAAAGTGTTCAACCCCTTTGTCAGTTTTTTAAAATTACACCTGAAGAAATTCTTGTGGTGCAAGATGAATTAGATTTACCCTGGGGGCAAGTTCATTTTAAAAAAGGTGGAGGGTTAGCAGGTCATAATGGTCTTAAGTCTATAGCTAAGACAATGGGGAGCCAAGAGTTTTATCGCATGAGAATTGGTATCGGCAGACCCCAGAAGGGAAGTGTATCTAGTTATGTACTTGCTAGAATTCCAGAATCTATGGGTACAGAGTTAGATATTGTCCTCCAAAAAGGTAACGAAGCACTTGATTGTTTCCTTTCTCAAGGGTACAAAAAAGCTTCGAATGATTATAACAAAAAAGATTTCTTAGAAATTAAATAGAATATTATTGGAGAAATAAAATGGCATTAAACGTCGGTATTGTAGGATTACCAAATGTTGGAAAATCGACAATTTTTCAAGCAATTACAAGTGCACCTGCGGAAGCTGCAAATTACCCTTTTTGTACGATTGAGCCAAATGTAGGTATTGTACAAGTTCCAGATACAAGAATGACAAAAATCACAGAGTTTATTAAACCACAAAAAGTGATTCCGGCCGTTATGGAGTTTGTTGATATTGCTGGTTTGGTTGCAGGAGCTTCTAAGGGAGAAGGTTTAGGAAATCAATTTCTTGGTCATATAAGGCAGGTAAGCGCAATCGCCCATGTCGTAAGATGTTTTGAAAACCCAGATGTTGTACATGTTGCTGGAAAAGTAGATCCTCTTTCTGATATTGAAGTTATTAATATAGAATTGGCTTTTGCTGATTTAGAAACAGTTGAGAAAAGAATAAGCAATTTGGGAAAGATGCTTAAGTCACACGATAAAAAAGTTAAATCCCAGGCTTTAATAGCTCAACCAGTACTAGAGAGATTAAAAGCTGCGCTTGAGGAAGGACATCCCGCTAGATCAGTAGAGATGGATGAAGAAGAGCTTTTGGCCATTAAAGATCTTCACTTAATTACCCTAAAAGATATGCTTTATGTTTGTAATGTTGATGAGGAATCAATTGAAGAAGATAATGAATATGTTAAATCAGTTAAAGATTTAGCGGAAAAAGAGGGGTCTAAAGTTATCAAGATTTGTGGTGCTATTGAATCTGAAATTTCTCAACTTGAAACAGATGAAGAGAAAAAGGAATTTTTAGCAGACATGGGCCTTGAAGAGTCAGGCTTAGATATTCTAGTAAAAGCAGGATATGAGCTTTTAGGTTTAAAAACTTATTTTACGGCCGGAGAAAAAGAAGTAAGAGCTTGGACATTTGAAGATGGTTTTAAGGCCCCTCAATGTGCAGGAATCATTCATACAGATTTTGAACGTGGCTTTATAAAGGCTGAAGTATATCATTGTAATGATCTTTTTGAGTATCATTCTGAAGCTAAGCTTAAAGAGGCCGGTAAATTCAGGATTGAAGGCAAAGAGTACGTCGTTAAAGATGGCGATGTAATGCACTTTAGATTTAATGTATAAAAAAGGAGCTTTTAGGCTCCTTTTTTTTATTCTAAAATATTAGCAGCGTTGTTTATTAAGAAAACTAGAGCTTCATCAGCATTAAGATCTTCTTGTTCCATTACGAGTTCAAGAGAATTTCTTAATCTTTCAGAAGGTTCACCAGATACTTCAAAGATAGAGATATCTTCTAAAACAACTTCAGCTTCTTCTCTGTGTTTAATAGAATCTGTAGTTGATAAAAAAGGTGATGCCGTTGTTATAAACGGAGAAAAAGTAATAAGAGTATTTGCTTCTCTGTCGCTGATAGAGTGGTTTGCAAATGCACCCATTGATAAAGTTAAAAATGTAAGTGTTAAAAGTTTTTTCATAATGTCTCCTTATAAAAGTTAGTATAATTCCATTTTGATTTTCATAATACGGTCCAATGTATTTATGAGTTCGTTTACAATTTTTATTTCTTCTTTGTAGTTTAAGTCTGTTTGAAATTGATCAATTATTGAAAGATCCTCATTATAAGACTGAGGCTTTACCCATTCAATGCGATTAACTTCAGCCTGAGTTGGAATACCATAACTATTCGAGTCCAAACGAGGATTAAATAATGTGAGGGCTGCTCTTACGTCTTTGTTAATTTCTGGATGTTTATCGATAAATTTTACTAATTTCTCTTGATAATCACGCTGCAGATTCTGATAGTAAATAAACCTGACATGACGATTCAAAATGTAGAGGGCCGCAAGATAAACTTTAGTTGATACGTGTTGTTGAACTTTTGCTTTCTCTATGTAGTGAGTGAAGTATAAAGGATCATTTTTAGCTATTTCTATAAACTGAGATTTAGAGATATCTTTTCTTGAGATTTTCTCTAGTGCTAATTGTATATTATGATAATGACTCTTATAAAATAATCTTTCATTCTTTAAATTATCTCTATTTCTGTATTTTGTATGAATTAAGCCCAGTTGAAATAAATCATTAAGAACACCATTAGGAGTAATACTTTTTAGGCCACTTATAAAATTACTATCCGTACCAGTTATAAATTTAAAGGTTTCACTAGCACAGTTATTGGTAAGAAATTTATAACGGCCACTGTAATCCCAAAAAAGTTCTAAAGCTCGTTTAGAAAAAGAAATGATCTGACTTCGACTAAAATTGAGTGGGTAAGAGATAAGGTCCCTTAATTCTTTTTTATTATACTCACTCTTTATCTCATCAAAAGAAAACGCAAATAAAATAGAAGGATAATCACCCTTGATACCAGCATATGGATCAATTTTCAGAGAGGCAACATTACCTCTAAATGAAAGAACAATATCTTGTGCTTGATCAGCTAAACAGTGAGCTCCACGGTTTTGCTCGTTCTCACACATAACAATACGAACCATGGAGTGACCAAAACCTCCGATGAAATCACTTCCCTCTGAAGCGTGTAAGTAATGAATTTGGTAGATCTTTTTATGATCTAGATTGAACCTTTGAGAAATATTTTTTTGAACATAAATGAGATCAGTCGTTTCACATAAATAATCCTCATATGGAAAAAAAGAAAAGTGTTCAGAATAGAACTTATACATACTAGGTCTTCTACATTTATAATCTTTTTCAAGAATAAAACCTTCAAAATTTGTCGCAGCAAATTCATCAATATCTTTAAGTTCATACGGAGTATAAAGCCTACTTCCCGTAAAATTGTCAGAAGTTCTTCCTTGAATCATAGCAAATGTTTTAAATACTTCACTTTCTGTAATTCGCTTGGGTTCAAGTTTGAGTGAGAATTTCTTAGGGCTAGAAATTCTTTTTCGACTCAACTTTCTATTCATTGAATCATATGCATGTAAATACTCGTGAATAATTGTTTTTTGTAGTGTGATCTTGAGTTTATCTTGGCAATTATAAAATGAGTCTAATAAATCTGTATCAAGAGTAATTGACTTTAAAAAAGGATTAAAAAAAGCAAACACTGTATTCTTAGTAATTTCTTGGCAGTAGTTAACTCTTAATTTATTTAACTGCTTTGTTTGAAATTTTAATCCAGCGGTAAACTCTAAAACACTACTTGGCAGTAATTTATTTACATCATAAATGACATCGTTTTCCCGTACACTAATGTCTCTAGCTGATGCAAAATCAACATAACCGAATACATTTATAAAGAGTATAAAAATTAACCTAACCACAACAACTGGCGTTATAGGAGAGAAAAAGATTTTAAACAATGCGTTGCGCATATTTTTCATAGATATCCGTAGACAGCGGTAAGTGTAAAAAATACATACTGATTATAAATGATTGTAATTATGAGCTTTAAATTTGTATTAGTGCTCCTAGAGAACATTAGAGAAAAAAGAGGAGAGACCATATGAAAAAATTATTTTCAATTTCTTTACTATTAATCGCCCTGAACATTAATGCATCAAATGATTATAGATTAAATGATGATGGAACTATGAGCTATATAGGACCTTGTACATTACATGAAGACTATGAATCGATTTTATATTCAACTAGAGTTGTAGTTCCTTATACAGAATATCCAAGTAAAGAGCTTATAAGAGCTTTAGAAACGGTAGATCCAGCTAAGTTCAAAATGCTAAAAGTAGCGGCCAACTTAGAGGAATATAACGAAGATGAAGTGAATATATATGAAGCACTTAGTGGCTTTGATGATATATCGTTTGATAATGTTTTTAATGAAAGTTTTGGCCAGCTTCAAAGACTCTCTTACGGTGCAGGTGGTGGAAATGGTGGTTATATGACTTTTGAAGTTAAGTCTGATAATTCAATTAAAATGGTAGCAAGTACGTTTGACGGGGATGTACTTTACTGTGATTCTAAATACTTTAAATAGAAAGAGGTTTTTCATGAACAAAATAATTTCATTACTAATGGTTTGCGCATCTATCTCAGCTCATGCAGCTAAATACAGAGTTAAACTGATGAAGGGAAATAGTCTGGGGGGTGAAACAGCGAGTGGATATTACTTTGCTGAATTACAAAGAGCTGCGAATCCGGATTTATCAAAAATTGTAAAAGTTTATCCTGGGAGTAAAGACGCTTATTATGATTTAATTAAGTTTTCCAAAGATGCAGTTATTGAAATTGAAGGATCAGATGAGAGCTCACCTGGTAGCTCATATGATAAGATTAATGCAATAATTGTTTATGAAATTGTACGATTACCAAGGAATCCAAGACGAACAGATCATAGATAATGATATAAGGCTTGATTATTCAAGCCTTTTTTATTTGCATTGTTAATTCTCTCTAATGGCGTCATTTGCTTTAAGCCTCGATGAGATCTTTACTGATTGTAGTATATTCTCCGCTCCATCATTGCTTTATTTAATCTCGTATTAATTCAAAAGTAGGCGTCACCAAGATATAACCACTTAATAATTAAGCA
>CAYFHZ010000026.1:0-14884 GCA_964342535.1 uncultured Bacteriovoracaceae bacterium
TTTATTTGTATGCACTTTCTATCTCCTACATCTTTTCTGGGAATAATAATTTAAATTGTGTGTTTATTGAGTCTAGGTTTATTTCAATATTACCTGAATGCTCCATCATAATACCATGAGAAATACTTAGACCTAAACCTGTTCCTTTACCAACTGGCTTCGTCGTAAAGAATGGTTCAAGGATTTTATCTTTATTTTTAATAGGGATACCCAGCCCACTATCAGTAAAATTTAATATTATATTATTTTTTTCTTTTTCGTAGCTGATTTTAATCCACTTTGAGTCTAAGTGTTCAATGGCATCAATAGAATTTGAAATTAAATTAAATAGGACTTGTGATATTTGTACCTCTCTACAATTAATTGTTGTATTCCAATCTGGTTTTATATGCTCGACTTTAATTTCTAAATGTTTCAATTTCTCAGCTGTAAGTTGGATAACCTCATCAACAATATCAGTTAACTGACTTTCATGAAAACCTGATTGGGAGTCATCTCTTGCAAATTTTCTTAGACTTTTTATAATAACGACAATCCTTTCAATAACTCCTAAGATCTGATCAGTAATTTTTAAAAACTCCTCATCGGTTAATAGATCCTTCTTTTTCATTCTTTTCATTTTAGCAATATGGCCATGAATAACAGCCAGAGGGTTATTAATTTCATGTGCTATACCGCCGGCCATTTCTCCTAGTGAAGCTAGTCTAGCCGAATTATTCATTTCAACTCTTTGTTGTGCAATTTTTTCACTTAATCTTAATGTTACGTAAAGAATAACCATAGATACGATATGAATAGTTAGTATTCCAAGTGCCATAATATAAGTTGTTTTAATTGGTATTGATGTCTTAAATGCTACAATGAGAAGTATTAATGTTGAGTAAATACAGTTTAAGACGGAGGCTTTTTTACTTAAAAATATAAACGATGTACTTCCTGCAATAATAAAAACTCCAAATTGATAGAGTTCTCCAAATTGTGAGCGATATGCAAGTGAATAAAAATGAGTTATCATAGAAAAAACAAGAGTATATGCTAGTGGTTCAAAACATTTAGGTTTGAATTTTGATTTATAACTTAGAAATAAAAAAATAATATATATTGCTGATAGTATAAGTCTTTCAAAAGGTTGGTCATATTCATGTGGAAGAAAAAAATAAATTAAAACTGACCATAAGGGGTATAAAAATGCACCTAGTATTAACCATACTTTGATAAGTGAATTTTTCTCATTCATATTATACTTAAAATCCCTGGAACATTTGTTTGATTTTTATTTTACAATATTTTGATGTTCTTTGTAATATGATACATATTAGTAAAATGTACTTAACAAATGTTCCATGATTAAAAGGATCTTAATATTGAATACTACCGCTGTTATTGGTGCTTTAATTGCCGGTCTCGCCACTGGCTTTGGCGCTTTGCCCATTTTTTTTAAACGTGAATTTTCTAAACGAACTTTGGATATAGGCTTAGGCTTTAGTGCAGGGATTATGTTAGTTGCATCTTTTACCGCCCTGGTTTTGCCAGGTCTTAATGAGGCAAAAAACATTTATGGCTTTGGTTTGGGACTTCCTATTTCTATGAGTGGCCTCATGCTAGGTTATTTTTTCATTATAATTGTTCATGATTTTTTACCTCATGAGCATATTTTTAAGCAGCGCGACATGAAACATCAGACTAAAATGAATCGTATGGGTCTAATCGTTCTAGCAATTACATTACATAATTTTCCAGAGGGACTTTCAGTTGGTGTCGGGTTTGGAAGTGGAGATGAACAAAGTGGTATGACGTTAGCTATGGCCATTGCATTACAAAATATGCCCGAAGGTCTTGTGGTTGCTTTAGGGCTTTTGAGTGAAGGAGCATCGAAGATAAAAGCATTTTATATGGCACTACTTTCAGGGTTAGTTGAACCTTTTGCAGCGATTATTGGTCTTATATCTGCGAGTGTGACACAGTATTCGCTACCAATTGCTCTTGGTTTTGCAGGTGGAACTATGCTATTTGTTATATGCCAAGAGATTCTACCTGAGCTTTTTAGGGAAGGGCATGAGAGATCTGCAACCTTTGGAGTTATTCTTGGAATTATAACTATGCTGAGTATGAATTATTACTTTTAAACATTTGTTTTGTAGTAATTTAGTAATTGTTTAGTTTATTGTAACTAAAATTCAAAGCTAATTTATTGTTTCTTTTTTTCATTCAAAGTAAAATATTAGTTCAGATAAAAAATCACTAAAAGGAATAGTATGGAAGCGAAAGTTCATCAAACATGGCAGGAATTAGTCAATATACCAACTGAAGGTATTAAGAGCTATCATGACTTTCACGCTTTTGATGTGGGAGATATTATTAATCATAATGACTATGGTTTAGGTCATATTCAAGCAAGTTTTGGAAATCAAATAGAAGTTCTTTTTGAAGATAAGATGAGAACCTTGACTCATCTATTATTACTATAAGTTTAAATTTACATTAAATTGACATCTTTTTTAAATTTTATCCTATAGAATATTACTAAAAAAGGATATTTTATGACTGATGTTTATATACCACCAAAAAAATGGATTTATGAAGAGGGTAATGGAGGCAAATTCGCTGGGATCAATAGACCTACAGCCGGTGCTCGCGTAAACAAAGAACTGCCTATAGGTGATCATGAATTACAGCTTTATTCACTTGCAACTCCTAACGGACAGAAAGTCACCATTCTTTTAGAGGAATTAATTGAGCTTGGACTTGATGCTGATTACGACGCTTACTTAATAGATATTTCTCAAGCTGAACAATTTCAATCTGGATTTGTCGACATTAATCCTAACTCTAAAATCCCAGCATTACTGGATAAAAATAATGGCCAACCTATTAAACTATTTGAGTCAGGCTCTATTTTAGTTTATCTTGCTGAAAAGTTTAAAAAATTTATTCCTAATGAACTTAATTCTAAAACTCAAATGTACAATTGGCTTTTTTGGCAAGTGGGGAGTGCTCCTTATCTTGGGGGAGGCTTTGGTCATTTTTATGCCTATGCACCCGAGAAGTTTAAGTATCCAATTGATAGATTTACGATGGAAACTAAAAGACAGCTTGACCTTTTAGATAAACATTTGTCTTCTCATCAATTTTTTGCAGGAAAAGAATATTCAATTGCTGATATGGCCATATTCCCATGGTATGGACTTTTAACTAAGGGGCTTTTATATGATGCAGCTGAATTTTTATCTGTTTCAGAATATAAAAATGTCATTCGGTGGACAGATGAGCTGTTACAAAGACCAGCTGTTAAAAGAGGACTTATGGTGAATAGATCATGGGGAGATGAGAACTCACAAGTACGGGAAAGACATCATTCACACGATTTTGATGGGAAAGAATATATTATTTAAACCTATATCGTATGAAGAAAATAAAAAAAATTAAAGATGGTTTGATTTCAAGACAAATTGGCGTTGCTAAACTTGCATTAAAAACTGGAAAATCGCTTTATGAAAGTCGTGAATTTGATTTGCAAAATAAGTTAAAAAAAAGTTTCGGGCCACATATTGATCAAATCGTAAATGAATTAGGAGTGATGAAAGGCCCCCTTATGAAGGGAGGTCAACTTCTTGCAACAATGGGAGCTTCTTTTTTACCTCAAGAGGCCATAGATATTTTAAAGTCACTAGAAAATAAAACAAATTATTTGGCATGGAGTGAAATAAAAAAGCAAATTCCTGTGGAATTTATAAATGAACTTGAAATAGAAGAAGAAGCAATGGCCGCCGCCAGTTTAGGACAAGTTCATTTAGCTAAATATCAAAATAAAAAGTATGCATTAAAAATTCAATATAAAGGTGTTAAGCGTGCTATCAAAAATGATATGCGGGTTTTAAAAATGCTTATGAAAGTATTAAATATAATTCCTAAATCAATTGATCTTTCAGAAATTTACAATGAAATAGAACAGATGCTTCATGATGAAACGAATTATCTTAAAGAAGCTGAATCCACCAAAAAATTTAAAACGTTACTAAGTCCTTATTCATATTTTAAAATCCCAGATATCTTTGATCGGTTTTCAAATGATAAAATTTTATGTTCTGAATTTTTAGATGGACATGGTCTACATGACCTAGATGAATTAAACCTAGGTCAGGATGAAAGAAATATTCTAGGAAGAGAGTTTATGCGACTTCTTTTTTTAGAAATTTTCCATTTTGACCAAGTACAAACTGATGTTCATATGGGAAATTATATAATTTTACCTGACCTTAAATGGGGACTTATTGATTTTGGGGCCTGTAAGTCTCCTCCTTCTGAGTTTATGGATGGTTATCGCAAACTACTTATTGCATGTGCTTACCAAAATAAGCAGTCTTTTTTTGAGACACTATATGAAATGGGGTATCTTTCAAAGGTTGAGGAAACTAATGAAGAATTTTTTTGGGAATATGCTTGTATTATAGGTGCACCTTTTCAAGAATCATCATATGATTGGGGTCAGTCTAATATAGCACAAAATGTTTTTGATTATGCTCCTAGACTCATTAAGGAAGTAAAAATTGGTAATCCTCCAAGACATAGTCTATTTTTAGATAGAAAAATTGCTGGTGTCTATTTTGTTTTACAAAAACTTGAATGTTCATTTGATGTAAAAGGTTTACTAGAAGATACTTTAAATAAAAAACTTTAAAAGTCCAAGTATTATGGCAACTCCTAAAGTAGGTAATAAGCTTATTTTTAATTTTACTTGCATAAAACTAGAAATAATTAAAATAACCAACCCATAGTAATCGACTGAGTCAAATGTCGGATAATTGAAGTTTAAAAAACAACTATTAATGTGAACAAAGTTTTGAAATATAGTATTTATAAAAAACCACAATGATAAGTTAAATATGACTCCAACCACAGCTGCAGTAATACTATTTAAGGCATCAAAAAATACTTTTTTACTTTGAATATATTCAACGTACGGCGCGAATGTAAATATAAAGATAAAGCAAGGTGCAAAAGTCATCCATGTTGTTAAGACAGATGCAAGAAATGCACTGAACATAGGAGACATTCCATCACTAAAACGATAGCCTCCCATAAAACCTACATACTGAACTACTTGAATTAATGGACCTGGAGTTGATTCAGCAAGTGCTAGCCCATCAAGCATTTCACCATTTTTTAGCCAACCAAAAACATCCACAGCTTGTTGCGATACATAGCTTAATGCTGCATAGGCCCCCCCAAATGTAGTAAGTGACATCTTACTAAAAAAAATATTGAGACGATGTAAGTTTGAATCAGCCCCCCAAAATATGGCCACGCAAAATATTGGCAAAAACCAAAGAGTTATACCTAAGCTAAGTGTTTTTATTGAATTTTTTAGCAATGGACGACTAATAAGTTTAGTTTCTTTTATGTGTATATTAAATAATTGACCATGAATTATTCCTAGTAGTCCTGCTATCAAAATTACAATTGGAAATGATATATTAAAGAAAAATAAGGCAATAAAGGCTGCAAATGCGATAAAGAAAAGAAATTTATTGTTTAAAGACTTTTTTCCAATTCTAACTAGGGCCAAAATAACAATGACTGTAATTGCTGGCTTTATTCCATAAAAAATTCCTTGTATCAATTTAACATCATTAAAAAGAATATAGATATATGATAAGAGTAAAATAGATATAAAACCTGGTAAAATAAACAATCCACCAGCAATTATTCCTCCACGCCAACCATTCATTATCCATCCCATATAAGTAGCTAATTGTTGGGCTTCAGGCCCTGGTAAAAGCATACAGAAGTTTAGCGCATTTAAGAATTTTTTTTCAGTAATAATTTTTTTGTCTTCCACTACGAGCTTGTGAATAACTGATATTTGTGCAGCTGGACCTCCAAAACTATTAAGTGCCACAGTACCCCAAAGTTTAAATAATTCATTTGGTGAATAGATCATTTAACGTCCTTTTTTTTTGTACTGTAAAATAAGACTTAACATGATTAATATAAAGAAAAAATATATACATGTTAAAATGATAATGACTTCATTTTTTGATAGTATTTGATCTAAGAAATATTGGTAATCCAGATTTTGGAGATGATTGATTATTCTTTCTCTTAGAGTTTTTGATTGTTTTTGCCATATTAAATAGAAGAAACCACTAATGATAGCAAGCATAGTATAGGTAATATAGAGTCCTGTATTATATTGTTCTGTTTGAATAGAACGTATTTCCTGTGTTGTTAAGTGTAGTTTTCTGTTAGGATCATTCAAAGTATCATCATTTTCAATTTTTGCAGATTTAAAAACTCTTCGGTCAAATTTCTTTTTTATTTTGGTATAATAGCGATTTAACATAAACGTAGCATAAAGAACAAAGCTTAACTCAAAAAATATTATCTCATCCATTTTCTCAATATTCCATAATTTATAAAAACCAAAAGACATTGCAATAAGACCTGCGATGAAAAATATGATTAAAATAAATTTACTAGAATTGTCCTCAATAGAAATATACTCTGGTCCATCATTTAGTGCGTATATACTCACATTTTCATTTATATTATACTGGTAACTTTGATTACTTTGTTTCACAGAAGCTAATATTTCTTCACCTTGATAGATATATTTTAGAATGATCTTACTTGTATGGTTCCTACTGACATTTGACCTATTTCTATAGATTTTATGAATTGTTTCGTAACCGATACACTTAGCTTGCAGTATTGTTCCATTATTTTTGTAATAATTTAAATACCTATTGTACCAATAAGCAGTCAGTATGAATATGACACCTACAAATATAGCTATAAACATAATTCTAGTATAAATAGATTTTTTATTTTTCTCAATTGACTATAATTAACAAGTATTATCTTGATGCATTTTAGCTACTATAAAGTTAAGATAAATTTATGAAAAAACAAAGTGTAGCAAAACCATGGCAGATTTCTTATGTCGGTGATAAAAATATTAATCATCCCATTCATATTAACCATTTTCATCTCAAAAAAAATGGTTCTGAGCACTCTCATGTTACTCTCGATAATTTAGATGTCTCTGATAAAAATGCCATACATTGGATTGAAGTGGACGGTATACATGATGAAGAATATACAAAAAGTATCTGTGAGCATCTGGGAGTTCATGGAGTTACCATTGAAGACATACTGAATACGAGACAACGACCTAAGGTTGAATTTCACCCTGAATATGTATTTGTGTCTTTGAAGGCCATTAGCTATAAAAGTGAAAAAGCTACATTTAGAAAAGAACAGATGAGTTTTATTTTAAAAGATAACCTTGTACTTAGTTTTTCACAGCTTCCTCATAAAATATTTGAAAACTTGAAATTAGAATTATCACAAGTAAATAACTTTATTTCACAGAAGGGAGCTGATTTCTTATTTTATAGGTTACTCGACTTAATCATAGATGAGTATTTTAAAGTAATTGATAAAATAGATGAAGAAGTTCATAAAATTGAACAAGGATTTCATTTAGGACGAAGTTCTGTTATTGAGGATGTGTATTGGTTAAAGAAAGAAGTTCTCTATCTTAAAAAAGCTCTATTTCCTATCAGAGATATTATCGCGAGTTTAGTTCGAAATGAAAGTAAGCATTTTCAAGTTGAAACTCTCTTTTTCTTCAATGATACCCTTGATCATTGTGAGCAAATTAATGAATCTGTAGACCTTAGTCATGAGTTGGTAAAAAGTTTTTTTGATCGCTATATGAGTTCTATGAATAAGAAGACAAATGAAATAATGATGTATTTAACAATTTTTTCTACAGTCTTTATACCTTTGACCTTTATCACTGGCATTTATGGGATGAATTTTAGATATATGCCTGAACTTCAAACTAAATATGGATATTATATTGTGTTGACAGTACTCTTTTTAATAGCTCTTTCTATTCTCTACTTTTTTAAACGAAAAAAATGGTTAGAAATATTAAAGGATTAACTTCTTAACACAATCCTAACGTTAATTTATTCAAATATACTTCCACTTTTTCTTCATATGAATTAAGTTACTTTTTTAAGTTTTAAAGGAAGTTTATGCGGTTCATTTTTGTTCTTATTTTTCTTACAGTTCATGTTTATGCTCAAGACTTTATTCTTGGTAAAGAATATCCATGGGGTGTTGTTATTGCCCCATATAAAGAAAGCCCAACCGTTTTTAGAGTTGGAGCTCGTCTTCAATCAGAATTTGAATATCATGAAAACAAAAATTCTGATAAATCTCTAGAGAGGTATGATTTCTACATCAGAAGAGCAAGGTTCCAGTTTCAGGCGGTCACAAAAAGTGGTTATAAATTTAAAATGGATCTTAGAAATGATGGTGCAAACAAAGAAGATAAAGGTGAAAGTGATTTTAATATAGGGGATGCCTACTTAGAAAAAAAACTACCTCATTCATTCATTTTGAGAGCTTTTAGGGCCAAAGTTGATGTCTCTAGAAGTCAGACAGTAAGCTCGTCAATGCTTCTTTTTTTAGATCGGGCATCAGTTGCAGACTATGCTGCTCAATATGTAAGTCACAACAGAAGAGCTACTAATATTCAATTACTCGGTGTATATGATCGTTGGTCCTTTCAAACTGTAATAGGGGATGGAGTACAAACAAAAAAATTCTATGATGCTAGTGAAAGTACTCTTAGTGGTTCAGTTGAGTATCAAAAACCAATGATGGGAGCAAAAATAAGGTTTTATCCTATAAAAGGTTGGGATGATAAAAAGCCTACTGAAACCTACTTTGGAAAAGGACAGCACTTTAGCTTTGGAGCTGGCTATTTTCAAACAGCAGATATTGAGTATAAAACATCCAATTATTCGGATAAGCTAACCAGAGAACTCACGAATATTGAATTTTCAGCACATTTTCATAGGATTTCATTTCAAGCGGAGTATTTTTATTTTAATGGAATTGTACAAGATTTGAGTGCATCGACTCAAAGACTTGGTTCTTCTAGTGGATACTACGCTCAATTAGAGTACTTAGTTTCAGAAAAATTATTCATTTCTCCTTTTATACGATATGAAAACTGGAACAAATTTGAGCAAGAAAATGATTATAAGTTTAACTCAAATGTATTCGGTCTAAACTGGTACTTACAAGGAAATAATATAAGATTAGCTCTCGTTTATCAGCAAGATAAATTTGAAGATTCTATTCTTGAGTCAGATAAATTAGGTAATAGTTTTAATGAAGTAAATAAATTAAAGTTTATATCGATGTGGCATTTTTAAATAAACCTCTAAATATTAAAAAATTGTAAATATTTATTGGCACTAAACTCTGAGAATCTTAGAAGTTATATTAATTGATTTATCTAAGTTATTGATTTTAAGAACTGTTAAGAAATTATTAACAAATTAATGGGTTTTGTCCGATAATAAAAACGTGAAGTTTTTGTTTTTTCTTATATTTATGACTTTTCTTACAGGATGCTCTGGGCAGCAAGAAGATAGTGATTTATTTACATCAGATTCCTTGGGAAGCGAAGTCATCACTTTGGCCCTTGGTGAGTTACCAAACATTAATCAAGAAAATCAAAATGATTATACAATCTCTGGACAATGTAATGGAAGCGATACTGTTTCTCTATCTATTAATTCAGATGAGATTTCATTTGATTTAAATTGTGAAAATGATAGTTTTTCTAAAAACTTAGATTTATCCACCATTTCTGAGAGTTCACAAGTATTTATAGAAGTTCAACAACTAGAAGAAGTTGATTCTGTAAACGTTTTAAAAGACAGTACCATTGCTCAAATAAATTCTATTACGATAGCAGATGGAACCTACGCTGTTGGTGATACAATAAGTATCATTATTGATTTTACGGAGAGAATTAATATTGTTAATGAACCGAGGTTATCGCTTTTATTTGATTCTCAGTCGCAATCAAATTTATATGCTGAGTACAGTTCTGGAAGTGGTACGTCTACTCTTGTCTTTACATATATTGTATCTTCTGGTGATGGGGATAATGATGGAATTATTCTTAATTCTAGTTTTGATCTCTCTACGGGAGATTTAGAAGATCTTGGGGGAAACAGTATTAATAATCTACATGTGGATACAAATTATACCAATGTTTTAATTGATTCAAGCTCACCGGTTATAACCTCATTTGTCGAACCAGCAAATGGTACTTATTCTGATAGTAACGGAGAGTTACTTTTTCAAGTTAACTTCTCAGAAACAATTGTGGTTTCAGGTACTCCAAGATTATCTCTTTTAATAGGAACCCAAACCGTACATGCCACATACAAAACAGGTAGTGGTACATCTGGCCTGGAATTTAGTTATACCATTTTGGCGGGAGATGATGATGGTGATGGAGTAGAGCTTAATTCTACATCCATTGATTTAAATGGAGGAAGTATCAAAGCAAGTTCTGATGCGGATAATTCCGCTTTAACTTTTGCTCCGTACTTAGATAGTATGTCAGCTGTGCTGGTAGATACATCTTCCGGAATCACTCCTCCAGATCAAGTAACAGGAGTAACTACTGCACCTACTACTGATAGCTCTTCACTAGCTATTACATGGGCAGTACCATCAGATAATGGAACCAGTATATTAAATTATACAGTTCAGTACCGTGAGCAAGGCTCATCAACGTGGTTAAATGTATCTCCTTCACCAACGAGTAACTCAATAATTGTAAATGGTTTAACAGCATCTGTTGTATATGAATTTAGAGTCGCTGCAAATAATGGACTTCTAGGAAGTTACTCTTCAGTATCTACTGCCGAGATCTTTGATATTATGTCACTAAATCCCATTGCATGGTTAAGTGCTACTAATATTACTAATGGAGGAACTGAACCAAGTGATGGAGATAAAATTGCAAGTTGGTCAGACTTAACTGGAAATGCAACTGATGCCACAGAGTCAGTCGCTGCGAATCAACCAACTTATAAAACGAACGTCGTTAATGGTTTACCTGCAGTATATTTCGATGGTACCCTTGCAAGGGGATTAGAGGGAAGTTTTGAAAGATCAAATAATGCTGGTCTTACAATTGTTGTTGTTGGACAATTTACAGGTTCATCACGTAAAGCTTTTTTTGAGTTCTATAAAACTGGTGGTGGAACAACAACTGGATCTCCCAGAGGCTTTTTCTTTACCTATGGTTTTAATAATGCAACAACAAATTACAATTTAACTCAAGACTCTTTTAATGTCTGGTCTGCTTTTGACACAGGAACAAATACGGATTTTTGGGAAAATGGAAATCTTGTCTATAGTAATTGGTCAAACTGGGGAAATACTTCATTTACTGGTTCA
Source organism: uncultured Bacteriovoracaceae bacterium (assembly GCA_964342535.1). Lineage (GTDB taxonomy): Bacteria > Bdellovibrionota > Bacteriovoracia > Bacteriovoracales > Bacteriovoracaceae. Next base: position 11,290 of record CAYFHZ010000026.1, read on the forward strand.
GGTTCCTATGTCCTTGGTGACGATCAAACAGGTGGTGACCAGCTAACTGGATACCTAGGAGAGTTTCTTATTTTTGATAGAGAGTTAACTACTGATGAAAGAAGTACTTTAGAATCCTACTTAAAGAATAAATGGGGTACTCCTTAACCCAATGTGTAGTTTTTTGCTAGTTTAAATATGTTAATAAGTATTTATGAATAAATATTCAGTTATAGATATTGAAACCACGGGGGGGCGTCGTGGTGAGCATAAAATGACAGAGATTGCGATTATTAATATCGATGGCAATGAAATTGTAGATCGCTTCTCAACACTTATTAACCCTGAAAGATCTATACCAAGCTCAATAATTTACTTAACGGGTATTACAAATGAGATGGTGGAGCACGCACCTAAGTTCTATGAAGTGGCCAAAAAAATTATTGAAATGACAGAGGGAAGAATCTTTGTGGCCCATAATGTATTCTTTGATTATAATTTTATAAAACAAGAATTTTTAGAACTTGGTTATCAATTTAAACGAGATAAGTTATGTACGGTAAGATTATCACGTAAGTATTTACCAGGTTATAAATCTTACTCTCTAGGTAAATTGGCGGCAGATCTAGGAATTGAAATAAATGGTCGGCACCGTGCCATGGGGGATGCTGAGGCCACAGCGATTATTTTTAAAGATCTCATAGATAGTGTAAGAAATGAAGATTTTGTCCTTTCTGAAGCAAAAAAAATTGTCCTTCCTCCACATGTTATAAGAGATGAGTATGAGGCCCTACCGGAAAAAATTGGTGTTTATTATTTTTATGGTAAAAACAATCAAGTTCTTTATATTGGCAAAAGTAAGAACATTAAAAAAAGAGTTACACAACATTTTAGAGCTGATCTAAAGCGTAGAAAAGATATAGAGCTTAAAAACTTAATAGCGCATATTGATTATACTCTTTTTGAAGATGAACTTTCAGCCTTATTGTTTGAAGGTCATGAAATTAAAGAAAAGTGGCCACCTTATAATACCTCTATGAAATCTAAAAAGTTTACTTATGGAATTAAACTAAAGGAAACAAAAGAAGGTATTCTTTTTCCTAAACTTTATTCGGCAGTTAGTCCGGAAGAGTTTGTCTTTTTATTTAAAAGTAAAAAAACAGCTCAGTCTAAAATTGATAATCTTTACAAGTCATTACTAGGGGAGCTTGTGACTCAGCCAGAAGAGATGCTGAAAAAAAGAGCAGAGATTTATGGCGTAATGAACCTTAATCAAATGATAGAGAAGCTTTTTTACCAAAAACTACCTGTAAAAGATGATTTCATTATTGAGAGGAGAAAAACAAAGTCACAAATTATCGTCTATCAAAAACGACCAGTGAAACTTGTTTCGAATGGTAATGAGTATCTTTTAATTGATGATCCTCAATTAAAGGATCTCTTATGGGGATATATGGCCAAAGATTATTTTAGTTATCTCTATAATGTAAAAGACTTGTTAGAATGACAATTGATGAATGCTATACTACTCTTTAGCTATGAAATTAACAATTGTTTTAGGTAATCAGCTCTTTCCTGTATCTTGTTTTAAAGATACGAGTCATATATTTATGGCCGAAGATCTTGGTCTTTGTACCCATTATAAATATCATAAACATAAAATTATTTTTTTCCTAGCAAGTATGCGTGAATTTGCTGATGAACTGAAAAAAAATGATATAAATGTCTCATATTATGAGTTTAACCCTCAAGCTGAATTTTTCGATAACCTTAAAGAAACGATAACAAAAAATAAAATATCAGAATTAGAGCTTTATGAAGTTGAAGATAAATTTTTTGAACAGAAAATCGAGAAGTTTTCAATAGAAAATAATCTAGATTTAAAGATATTAAAATCGCCCATGTTTTTAGTTTCAAGAGAAAGTTTCAAAAAATATAATGAATCTACAAAGAAACCTTTTATGAAAAATTTTTATGAAGGGTTAAGAAAGTCTACTGGTATTCTAATGGATGGTGATAATCCTCTTGGGGGAAAATATAGCTTTGATACTGAAAATAGAAAAAAAATACCTAAAAAATTTGATGTTATAGAAAATAAAATTAAATTGAATACCAGACAACATACAGAGGATGTAAAAAAAATTGTCAGCATACATTTTTCCGATCATCCAGGTGAAAGCGATGATTTTTGGTTATATACCACTAGAAAAGATGCTCTTAAAGTTCTAGATGAATTCCTAAATCAAAAAATTGATCTCTTTGGGCCCTATGAAGATGCGATTGATACAAGAGATCCTTTTCTCTATCATAGTATTTTAAGTCCCTATATGAATATTGGCTTTCTTCCTCCTGAGGAAATTGTCAAAAAAACATTAAAAGTTGATACAAATCTTAATTCTAAAGAAGGTTTTATAAGACAAATCATTGGGTGGAGAGAATTTGTTCGTGGCATTTATAGAGAATATTCACAAGAGCAAGAAAACTCTAATTTTTTTAAACATAAGAATAGATTAAATTCTAAATGGTATAATGCTACCACAGGTATTATTCCCCTAGACGACGCTATTAAAAAAGTTAAAATGTATGGTTATAGTCACCACATAGAAAGGCTTATGATTATTTCAAATATAATGCTTTTATGCGAGATAGAACCAAACGAAGTACATAGATGGTTTATGGAGATGTACGTTGATTCAAGTGACTGGGTTATGGGACCTAATGTATATGGGATGGCCCAATTTAGTGATGGTGGAATTTTTGCAACAAAACCTTATATTGCTAGTTCAAACTATATTCTTAAAATGAGTCATTATAAAAAAGATCATTGGTGTGATATATTAGATGGCCTTTATTGGCGTTTTATTGATAAGAATCAAGAGTTTTTCAAATCTAATTACCGAATGAGTATGATGGTTAAATTACTTGAGAAGTTAGATCCAAGTCGCAAGAAGAAAATATTTACATTAGGAGAGCAATTTATTGGTTCTGTAACAAAATAATAAGGAGTATTGATCTGATACTCCATAAAATAGTTCGTGGCCAATTTGTTAGTATGAGTTTGTTTATAAGTTTAATTGAATATTGATTAGTAAGTTGCTTATGAAGTGGAACACTAAAGATAAAAGTCGACATCCAAATAAATACAAGACATATAAAATTAATATAAAGTAAATTATGATGTCTTGTTACAAGGAAAGTAGCTGTTGTTAGCTCAATAAGCATTGTTATGGCCACAATTGGAGTTATTCTTTTGATATGAAAAGTTTCAAAATTTTTAAAATTATCTTCTGAAACATAAAGAAAACTAGGGTAATGAACTCTTTGTATAATCCATATAACACCGGTCATAAAAAGTGTTGAGTAGAGATGAATATGTAATATCATACAAGAAACTTTTTAAGTAATATCATGAGTTCCTCTCTTTCATGTTTCGTTGGCATATATTTCTTACTAATATAGGCTGAAACTTTTTTACGATCAAAGTAAAAATAATCTCTTTTAATCTCTTGTGTTGTTAACCATACAGCTGTATCAGCACCTTGCTTAGGTGTTCTTAAAATGGATTGGAATATTTTAGTAAATTTAGGTAGTGCATGCTTGAGCCCGTTTGTTAGGA
>CAYFHZ010000027.1:0-14741 GCA_964342535.1 uncultured Bacteriovoracaceae bacterium
TTTTGCCCAGATATAGATAAATCCAACTACCAAAATGAGTACAAATAAAAAATTAAAAGTTCTCTATGATCTAGCTAAGTTTATAGAAGATCAGCATGAAAATATTGACTCAAACCATTTCAAGAAATTAAAAAAATATCATCATTTTCTACGTTTTGATGAGGAACTAGTTATTCAAAAAGTAAATAAAGAATTTCAAAAAATAAAATCACTTGATTACCAATTTCAAGTATATCTTATGAACCTAGAAAGACTTCTTGGTCAAAGTCTAAAGGAATACGACTTCCTAGTAAAAACCAATGATTCTTATAACGAAAACGCCCATAGCAGTAATATCGTTTGTCTGCTCGATTCAATTAGATCTGCACATAATATCGGCGCCTTTTTTCGGAATGCTGAATGTTTTGGAATTCAAGAAATCATAATGACTGGACTGAGTCCTACCCCTGAAAGTATACAAGTAAAAAAAACAGCAATGGGATGTGACCAACTTGTTCCATGGAGATACTATAAGAATACTTTAGAAATTGTTAAAGAGTTTAAAAATAAAGATTATCAGGTTATTGCTATCGAAACAGGAGCAAATGCCATTTCGTTAAATCGATTTAAACCAGAAGATGACAAAATTCTACTTTTGTTTGGACATGAACAATTTGGCCTATCCCTAGAGTTGATTAAAGAAAGTCATCAAATTGTTCGCATACCACTAAGAGGACAAAAAAATTCCCTTAATGTTGCTATTTCCCAAGGAATTGTTCTCAATCACTTAAATGTTTTTTTTACAAATGCATGAGGGGCAGTCATAACTTCTTCTCGATAAGGACGCCATTTACCTTGCCATACATTCAAGAAAGCATTCGTAATTGTTCCTTTCTTTTCATTAACCTCAATACAAACATAAGTTAAATTTGAAATTGTTTTATGCAAGGCTGCATCTACTGAAGGTACTTGATTCCATGTCCCGGTGTTAAAGTACAGTCTTCCATCTTTAAATCTTCTCCACTCAGTAATATGAGTATGGCCCATAATGACGACTTTAATATCAGGTCTTGTTGCAAGTACACGCTTTGCATTTTTATCATATTTAGGATGTACAGCAATTTTAAAAATTTGTCTCAAGGACATTTTAAAATTCTTATTATACTTTCCATATGGTCTAAATTGCGTTCGAATAAAATAAGCTGTTGTCGCCCATGTTAAATATAAGAAAAATTTAAAATCATAAAGTATAGTCCATTTTACATAAAGCGATAGTGGCCTAACTTTATCAATAAAGGGCCGCATTTCTTTTAGTTTAGGTAAGAGATAAATACAAAAAAGAGATGCCCACGGTAAATTAAGAATAGGAGTCTTATTTGGACCAGTAATTATTTGTTTACTTCTTGGAACTGTATTGACTGGCTCAAATCGATGACCGTGCTCAACTAAAACTCCTGTAGATACAAATTGATGTGTAAATTCTATGGGAGCACCAACCTCCTCCATCATAAGTTGTTGAGCTTTTGAGAAAACCATACCGATGTCATGATTTCCTATAACATAAGTTAATTTTTTATTCGGTCTTGCTAAAAACTTTCTCAATGCTTGAAAAAAAATGGGATGACCATCAATGATCTCTTGAACCATTTTTGTTATATGATCCTCAGTTAAAAGATGAGTAAAAATACCATCAACATCCATCTGAATTAAGTTAAAAATATCACCATTTAAAATAACATTGACATCAGAAAAGTAATAAGTGCCTGTTGAATAATGATCTAAGAACTCTGCGAATTTTTCATCTTCTTCAAAATCTTCTAAAATATTTATTTGACCATTATCTAAAAATTTCCCTTTACCTAAGTGAAAATCACTAAGTACCAACATCAACATTTTTAACCTCATTTACATGAAAGACTTTACCACGCCCAGAACGCTTAGACATATACATCATTTCGTCAGCAAATTTTATAATTTCAGTCGCAGACTTGGCATCTGTAGGGTATTCGGCGATACCAATAGATACTGAAAGATGATATTTTTCGCTATCAGTAATAAAAAAATCTTTTTGTTTTATTTGCACAAGTACTCTTTGTGCAATCATATGGACTGTTTTCATGTCTACGGTAGGCATGATAACTACAAATTCATCTCCCCCATAGCGATAAATATGATCTGAAGAACGTAAAATAAGAGAAAGAACTTCTCCAATATCTTGTAAAAGCTTACTTCCCACAAGATGGCCATAATTATCATTTACAGACTTAAAATGATCAACATCAATAAACATAAGACTAAAAGTTTTATGTTGTCTTGCATGTTCTTCAATAGCGGCTTCAAGATCTTGAGATAATTTTCGCTGATTATAAAGTCCTGTCACTTCATCTACTGTGGCCAATATCGTTAAATTCTTTTCTTTTTCTTTGTTTGCTCTATAAATGAGTACATTCTCAAGATATTTATAGAATAATTCGTTCAGGATATAATCTTTTTTCTCCCTATCAACTTCTACCAAAAGCCAGACAACTTCATTAACAGTTGTAAAAACAGGCGTTGCCACGACTCCATTAATCAAATACTCCTTGCCAATAAATTGCCGAGGTAATTCATCATATGAGAGAAGTTCTTCTAGGGGTAATTCAAATGATGGTCCAATCCAACTTTTATCTAATTGTGAGTGTACGAGAACAGAAAACTTCTTAACAGCACTAAAATTATTTAAGTAACTAGAAAGACGGTGAAAAAGCTCAACATTTGATTTTATTTTATTAGGAGTCGAGAAAAGTTTCACAACATTTACCACCGGTATATTTTCCTGAATTCTTTTACTGATAAAATCAGCTTTCATTAAGGCATTTTCAGCTTGATTGTCAGATAAACTCACTTCAAACACAGAGCTTACTTGATATTTAAAACAAAGCATAAGAGCTTCGAAATCTTTATTTTTAAGAATGACATTAATTGGTTTTTCAGTATGCATTCTAAATATATTTTCTAAAAATTTAAGTTCTAAAGACTCATCCTTATGAACAAAAAGACAAGAAATGTCCTCTTCCTTATATTTCATAAGTTTTTCAGGATCATGCTCTTCACATATAACAAATTCTTTATAACTTTCAATTTTTTGATTTAGTAAATCAATATCAGCTTTTTTTAATTTGAAACATAAAATTTTTTTCAAGTTACACATCCAAATTTTTCTTAATTAATTTCTTTCTTTCTTCTAAGATATTGTCATCTTCAACCTGCCCAATAACAGACCTCAATGTTCTAATAACTTTGCTCATTTTATCTTCGACCACTTGTTGCTGTATCTGAATTTGTCTTTCTCGAGTTGTTGCTGATTCAACATCAAATTCTAAACTGTCTATTTGCCTTTTTAAATCTAGTATTTTGTGATCTCGATTTCGAATTTGAACTTCAGAGTCTTTTTTCAACAGCTCTAATTTCTCCTCAAGCTCTCTCTCTCTAGATCTTTTATGATTATGATCAAGTCTATTCTCTTTTTGAAGTTTTTCAATTTCACGTTGATATACTTTGTTTTGTTCTTTTAAAATATCATTTTTGTTTTGAGCAAGCTCCAATTTGATACCAATATCTTCAACTTGTTTTAGGTTTCTTTTTTTAATAATTTCAATTTCTATTTTTTTTTCATCTATTTCAGCTTGTAGGTACCCTTTGCCATCTTGTTGTCCTTGAAGTTGTTTTTCTTGCTCTGTTACAATTTGGGACAACCTGTCTCTATCGGCCCTTAAAGCTTTAATTGTTTCACTTAACCTTAAAAGCTCATCCTCATGATATTTTTTAAACTCATTAAACTCATGGCCTGAAGGTGAACTATCGAGTTGAGTTGGAGCACTACTCTTTAAAGAAACTTGTGTTTCTTGAGTCGGTTCCATTATATTTGTAGGCTCATTCTCCTCTATATCTTCAGAGAATTCATCAAAATCACCTTGATCTAAATTATAGTTTTCTGTTAATTCTTCTTCTTCAACGATATTCATAGAATCGTTAAGTGATAAACCTGTCGAAGTTGTACTATCCGAAGATAAGTCTTCATTATCTGCTGCTAAGATACTGTCTAACTCTAGTATTTTAGTTTTTAACTCCTCAAGAGGGTTTTCTGAGTCAACCATGTCAGTAACTGTTGACTCCAAATCATCATCGCCAAAACTTATTTCATCGCCTTCAGAACGACTTAGCTTTAAAGATTCACCTTCTAAACCTGATACATCTTCAACATTTTCTGAGTCAGCTCCAAGCTCAAACATTTGACTTGCTCTTGTTTCTTCAGATAGCTGTATTTCTTCAGACAAATCCCCAAAATCCTCTTCAAGCGAAAAACTATCTTCATCGATGGAAATACTATCATCTCCATTAGATATATTATTTTCTTCATCCGGGGAGAGGATCTCTTCCTCAATACTAAAAGAAGGCTCATCCTGATCTACTATTTCTTCTGACGCATTAAATTCAAGATCAGCTAACGAGGGGTCAGGGGTTTGAGTAATAATGGTGGGCTCATCAAAATCATCCACGACAAGATCAGAAGCGTCTTCTTCTAGAGAAGCAGCACTATTAGATTCAACATCTAGCCCAATATCATCATCTAGACTTAAGTCTAGACCTTCCGCTTCATCTGCAACTTCAGTTGGTGTATCATCTCCTATATCTAAATCAAGATCATCTCCAGAAAGCTCAATTGATAGGTCATCTTCATTGGACTTAGACACATCTTCTCCTTCGTCTATCGTAAACTGAAATTCCCCAAGAGATTTCTCCTCTTGGTTGTTACTGTTATTTTTTAGTTCATACTCCTGTGAAAACTCATTTTCAAACAAGGAATCTAAATCATTACTTGCAAGTTTGGCTTTTTCAGATAAATCCCCTTCCAAATGATCTTGAATCACTCTTAGAACAACTGAGCGAGTACTTTGGGACATTTCATCTTCAAAAAATTGTTCAAGTTCAGCTTTGACTTCTGCTTTTTCCATTGTTCCTTGAAGTACAAGCTTGAAAGGATTGTCGGAATAAGTTTTATTTAACATTTCTATACTTCTACCTTTGAAGTCTACCGGGATGATATCCATACTTGGATTAGTATCAGTAAAAGTTTTGAGTAGCTTATTTACAATATGCACATCCAAACTTAGATCTATTACCATAGCTCTATAAGCACCTAAGTGTGCGATCATAAAATCTAAATCCTCATAAAGATCGGTGTCTACTACCGAACCCACAAGTTCAACAAAAGCACTAAAATCTTTATTTTTGCTCTGTAAAGCCGCTAATTTCAAACTATCTCCTCATATACATATAGGTAATATAATGATAACAAATAGATAGCTTCAGTAATAGCTAGGAAAATTAGGTAACTTCAGGAAATCATTTTTATTGATTAAAAGTTACGCTATGATTAAAATTAGAGTATGAGAATCACCATCTTTAAATACATTTTATTGAGGACAAATATGAGAAAGTTTTCTACTAGGTTACTAACCATGACCCTTTTAACTTTTAGTTTATCTTATGCTGATGATAATGGTGCTTTTTACCCTTCGGTAATTTATCAGCTTGATGGTAACTTCACTCACCATGTAATGGTTGTAGAAAAGTCGACTCATTCCTTATTTCTTTATGAGAATGATCAAGGAATGCCTCGATTATTAAAAAAGTACACCATTATGACTGGTAAGTTTCCTGGAGATAAAAAAATACAAGGCGACAAGAAAACACCTGAAGGAATTTACTTTTTTCAACGCTTTCACGCTTCACAAGATTTAATTAGTAAATATGGAGATTATGGAAAAATTTATGGAGCTGGTGCCTTTACTCTTAATTATCCAAATGAAATTGATCGACGAGAAGGAAAAACAGGAGGAGGAATTTGGCTTCATTCTTCTGATGACGATAACAGAATTTCTCTTGGCTTAGACTCTAAAGGTTGTGTCGTTGCGGTAGATAAAGACCTTAAAGACTTAAGCCGATTTATAGATTTATCTAATACTCCAATCGTTATAGTTGAGAATTTACACTTTCTGAATACAGAGAGTTGGAAAACTCAAAAGGAATCACTTCAATCAGTTGTGTATAATTGGATGGAGTCTTGGCAAAAGAAAAACTTTGATACATATATTAACCAATACTCTAAAAGTGAATTTCTTGACCGAAAAGGAAATTACAACGCTTATAAAGCTTATAAGAGAGCTGTATTTGCAAGATCTGACAAACCTCAAATTCTATTTAGTGATGTCTCCATTTTACTAAATAATGACTATGCAGTTGTTACAATGAAACAAGATTATACTTCAAGTGTTATTAGAGATATTGGAAAGAAAGTATTATATCTGAAAAAAAATAATCAGTATGAATGGAAAATTGTTTCAGAGAAATGGAGTAAACTTGACCAAGAACAGAATATAGCCTTTACTCCTAAAATGAGATATTTTACTCCTGCAACAAAAGAACTAGCGAATGATTCAGGATCCATCTAAAGACCTAACATTAATTGTATATAACTCTCCTAGTGCTCCTAGATACTTAAAGCTAAATAAGCAATTACTTAAAGGTCTATCAATTGTCATTCCTCTCCTAACAATTATTTTCTTAGGAGTTGCATTTATTTACTCAATGTATTTAAAAAATCAAATTATTGCATTAAAATCGAGTGAACCAAAGATAATCGCAAATTTAAAGTCTCAAGTTTCCGAACTCAATGGAACGATTGAGTCTTTACAGAAACAAACTCTATCACTTACTCAAAAGATATCAAAAGGAACAAGTTCTACCGACTCCAATGGTGTCCTTAATCTATTTACGATTCCAATTGGTATTGAAGATTTAAGAGCGAATGAACTATTAAAAATAGAAAATATGAAGATTGCCCATACCGAAAATCAAATAACTCTTAATTTTGATCTTGCAAACAATTCTACTGATAAACTATCTGGTTATCTATTTGTTACTCAATTTCAGGAAAATATCGTCCAATTTTACCCTAACTCAGAACTTAATGAAAAAAACTTAAAACTTGAATACTCTCAAGGTGAATACTTTTCTTTTTCAAGATTTAGACCAACAATTGCAACATTCTCTAAGGTCTCAAAAAGAAGTGCAAGATATAAAATTTATATTTTTAGTAGAACTGGAAACTTACTGGCCTATAAACAAGTTGGTCCATATAATATAGACTGACAATGAAAGAAATTGACTTCAAAACACTTAATTTTACACTCCTTGGAAAAGACTCTCTTTTTGATGGTAATCTGACTCTTTCAGGTGATGTTATTATTGCTGGTACTTTCAAAGGTCAACTCAATATAGAAGATTCCGGGAAGTTGACACTAGAAAGAGATGCTAAAGTTGAAGGAATAATCCAATGTGATGATCTTGAAATTTTTGGTCATTTCAAGGGAACGATACAGTCTTCTGGAACAGTGTCTGTTCGATCCTCTGCAGATGTAAGTGGACGCCTTAAAAGTAACAAGTTAAGTATCTATCCTGGGGCTTCTTTAAATATTGAAGGAAACACTGAAGAATAAAGTGGCCTTTCTCTTAGAGAAAGGCGCAATTTATAAACTACAAATATTGTTTATAAGAACTTTCTTCCACCTTATATCCGGCTTTCTTTAAAACGGATATCAGCTTTTTACTGCCAAGAATGACAACTGTCTGATCATCCCAATTAAAAATTTCTTTAATTTGTTTTTGTAGTTGTTCTTTGCTAATAAGAGTCAAGGCTTCGGGAAACTTGTAAATTTCACTGTATGCTTTTTGAGTATGGTCTAACATTAACAATTGCCCTAAAAAATCTGAAGTTGACTCTAAACTTAAAAGGTAATTACCTTTTAAATTTCTTTTTGAGTATGTAAAAGTATCCATCTCAATATCTGTTTGTGCTTTATGTAGAATACTTTTAATATTAGATAATAAAGGAATAATTGTCTCATTCTTGGTAAAAGTAGCAATTCCAGACCTTCCATAAGTTTTCTGTTCGGAAACATATGCGCCGGCAGAGTATGTCAATCCAAGCTCAACTCTTAATTTCTGGATAAGTCTTGATGTAAAACCTCCTCCAAGAAAATTACTAGCAAATTTCATTGCTACATCATTACTTTTTTTAATTTCATTAGTTCTTAAAATTCGACCTATTTGAACTTGGGCTTGATTTGCATTTGGAACGGGAACAAATATAATCTTACCCGTTTTGGCCGATTTATTAATTTCTGGCAAAGTTTCTTGATACTTTGCCTCCCCCCAATGACAATCATTTTTAACAATAGATTCAAATTGTTTTACTACATCAGGTCCTTTTATATAAATTCTCTTATAAACATTTTTATTTAAAAAATTTAATTTACCTTTTAAATGCTTAGATTGAATTTTTTTTATTGTTTTTAAAGTCCCCTCTGTTGGTGTCTCATAACCTGATCCTTTTAAAGATTCATTCCTAAAGGCACGAGTTGCAAGCTCTCGATGGTTAGAGACCAGAGATGTGAGGCTTGCTGTTAGCAATTTTTTTGTTTTACTTAGCTCTTCTTTTGGAAAAGTCGAATCATTGAATAAATGGCAAACCATTTTCATCGTAGGAGTAAAGTCTTTTACTAACCCGCTTACGCTAAAAGTACTAAATTCATGAGTCACTCTATTATCATAAGAAGTACCGTAAAACTCTAGCGACTCGACAATTTGTTCTCTTGAAAATCGTTTTGTTCCTGAAGTCAACTGATTAAACATAAGGGATAACTCACCTGCTCTGGACTTATTATCCGAAAATGCTCCTTGAGAGAAATAAACAGTTACATCATAAGTTGGAAGCGATTCATCCTCCAGCCAAACAATATCAACTCCCCCCCACTTTTCAAGATGAAGATTCTCATCTAGATAATTTGCATGAGTGTTTATCACAAATATAGTCGTTAAGATTAATACAAAATATTTCATTTTTTTTCCTTAGTTTTTATTCCAAATAGTGATATAGGTTGACTCTGAAGGTTTTAAGAATTTAATACAAGCAGATTTTAGCTCTTCAACAGTAACAGAACTATATATTCCAATTTCTTTCTCATAAAAATCATAAGACCCATAATAAACTTCATGATCACCTAGAAACCTTGCGACTCCATTGTTTTTGTCCAAACCAGAAACCATGTCTACCAAATATTGATTTAAAACTTTTTGGACATTTCTTTCAGTGATGGCCATTTCACATGATCTTACAAGCTCTTTTTCAATACTCTTTCTAATCTTCTTTAAAGACGTATTTTTTATAAGTTGTCCTCCCACAAAGAAAACGCCACTATCTTGTAATGTGTAATTGGCGGCATATATATTTTGCAAGAGGGGCCTTTTACTCGTTACGAACTTTTTAGATAAATATGAACTTTCTCCTCCCCCAATTATTGAAGAAAGTATATCTAATACAAAACCATCCCTTGTTCCGATTTTTACACCTTTAAATGCAAGGCTAAACATAGCAAGAGGAGTTGTACCCTTTAAATGAACATCACGTGGAATTTTTTCTGAAAAATCATATCCCAATTTAGACAAATGATCTTTTTTAATCTTCTCAAGTTCCTTTGTTTTTGGAATATCCTTAAATTTCTTTTCAATTTTTTCGATAACCTCGTCAGCATCAATAGCTCCTGCAACGACAATAACAGCATTGTTAGGGGCATAATAAGTTTTGAAATAACTTTGAACCTCATCCCGTGTTACTGTTTTTAAGTCCTCTACTTCCCCAATAACTGAACTGCCATATGGTGTTCCTTTAAAAATGGTTTTCATCATTTGTAAGTAGATTTTTCCACGATCAGAGTTTTCGTATCTCATTTTACGTTCTTCTAGAACAACATTTCTTTCTTTCTCAAAAGATTCTTTTGCAAGAAGTAAGTTTTGCATTCTATCAGCTTCCAAATCAATAACGACATCAAAGTGTTCACTTGGAAGATCTTCAAAATAAACAGTTAAATCATTTGAAGTAAAAGCGTTATTACTTCCTCCATTTCCTTCTATGAGTTTATCAAACTCTCCTTCTCCATATTTTTTTGCCCCCTTAAACATCATATGCTCAAGTAGATGACTTGAACCTGTTGTTCCAGGTGACTCATACTTACTTCCTACTTTATAGTAGGTATAATACGAAAAAACAGGAAGTTTAAAATTCTCAACGGCCAATATCGTTAAACCGTTGTCTAAGACTTTCTTTTTCACATCAAAGCTTATAGGTCCTTTTTCTTTTGTGCTTCTTGACTCTAAATTAGAACAAGAAACCAAGGATATCCCAATAGCAGAGATGGCAATAGATGAAACAATTTTGTTAATTAACATAATACTCTCCAGCGATCATAAGTATCCATTATTATAGCGAAAATCACGCTATAGGAAAATGCGGAGCTTTTTGTCTTGGCGCATAGCGCATAAAATTAACATAGCCCTATATTTTAAGTGGTAAAACTTTAAAAAAATTGTATATTTATTCAATATATTTACTAATTTATAACGGAGTTTTGCTCATGAAAATTGCGGTTCCTAAGGAAATCAAAAACAATGAAAATAGAGTTGGATTAGTTCCATCTGGAGTTCAACAACTAGTAATGGATGGACATGAAGTGTATGTTCAAAAAGGAGCTGGTACTGGAATTGGTATAACAGATAAAATGTATACTGAAGTTGGTGCGACAATCCTCAATACACTTGAAGATTGTTTTGATAAAGGTGAAATGATTATCAAGGTTAAAGAGCCACAGCCAGTAGAAATTGCTCTTTTAAAACCTCATCATATTTTATACACCTATCTCCACCTTGCTGCTGATAAAGAATTAACTGAAGGACTTATGAAGTCTGGGGCCACTTGTATCGCTTATGAAACAATACAGTATCCTGATGGATCCCTTCCACTGCTTGTTCCGATGAGTGAAGTTGCCGGAAGAATGGCCACTCAAGTTGGGGCCTTGTGCTTACAAAAAGATAAAGGCGGAAAGGGCGTTCTATTAGGAGGAGTACCGGGAGTTCATAGAGCGAAAGTTACTATTATCGGCTGTGGTATCGCTGGTACTAATGCTGCCAAAATGGCCATGGGTCTCGGTGCAGATGTTACATGCATTGACCTTAGTACTAAAAGGCTTGCAGAGATGGATGATCTTTTCGACAACCGTGTAACAACTCTTTATTCAAATGCTCACAATATTGAAAATACAGTTATTAACTCTGACTTAGTTATTGGTGCTGTTTTAGTTCCTGGTGCTAAAGCTCCTAAACTTGTTACAAAAGATATGATTTCAAAAATGGAAGATGGATCAGTAGTCGTAGACATTGCTGTAGACCAAGGTGGTTGTATTGAAACATGTAAACCTACTACTCATGAGAATCCAACTTTTACAGTTGATGGCGTTATTCATTACTGTGTTGCCAATATGCCAGGTGCTGTTCCAAGAACATCTACATATGCCTTAACAAATGTAACTCTTAAATATGCAAGAATGCTTGCCAAGTATGGAGTTGAGAAAGCTATTGCTCAAGATGAGTACTTAAGAATGGGAGTCAACATTTACAAGGGAGACCTTGTATATGAACAAGTCGCTACAGACCTAGAGTTACCATTCACTCCTTTAAATGCGGAAAAATATCTCTAATGAATAATTTTCCCGTTATGGTATAATGATACTATGACGGGAAATCCTGGTTTAGATAAAATTATCTTAGGTCTTAATGGAGCAGTAGTTATTGCTGCCACATCTCTTATCATTTATTCTCATATGTTTATAAAAACCCCTAAGACTGACGCTCCTTCAGAGTTTGGAAATATGATTGAAAACTCTGTTATGGATCTTCAAAAACCACCGGTTGTAATGGAAGAAATTGTAGTTAATCTTTACAGTAGAGAAACTCGACTCAGGTTTTTGGATACTCAAATTAACCTCATTATTTTTAATGAAAAAGACCGAGAGCTTGTTATGTCAATGAAACCAAGAATATTTGATCATCTTATAGATATTGCTGGAAATATGAAGCCTGAAGAACTTAACTCTATAACAGGTCGAATTTTATTAGAAACGAGGATAAAAAAAAGGGTTAATGATTTTGCTCAAAAACCCTTAATTAAAAAGATATTATTTTCTAAGTTTATTATTCAGTAGCTCTATTATCGCTTACATTCTCATAAGAACCTTCACAGTCCTCTAAGTTATTTAAATACTCATCTACTTCTGACTTTTGAAGTTTACCCTCAGCAACTAGTCTATCAACAAGACGAACATCCATAACTTTTTCATTTAAAGCTTTAGCTAATTTCATATTCCAAGATCCTTATTTAATGTTTAGTAACAACTCATACCACAGGTGGTCAAATAATGTAAAGAGATAACTCGCTTAGTCATTGCCAATATTTTGGATCTTCCGGATTCGCTTTTTCATCTTCAGATTTAACAAGTCTTAAATTTCCTCTTTTTTTTCTCGCTTGATGAGATTTGTGATTTTCATAAATACTCTTAATACCTAACCCCTGAGCTTTAAGTGAATGATATTTTACGTAACCAAAACCTGCTACCATTGCAACAATATGCCCCCAAGCTGAATTAAAAGAACGAGAAGAAATGGCCATGAAAACCTCAATGCCCGCCAAAAGCATACAAAAATATTTTGCCTTCATTGGAAATATAAACATAAAAATCATTGTTCTCTCTGAATAAATAATAGCATAGGCCACTAATAGAGCGAGGTTAAGTCCTGAAAAACCGAATAGGGCCGCCCCTATTTTAGTTACGCCTAAGATAGATAAAATAAGAAAAACAACTCCTGCACTATATGCACTCACTGCTAAATACTTTAAATAAAAAGACCTTCCCCACTTAAGCTCTAATTCACTTCCAATGAACCATAAAATAAGTCCATTAAACACCACCGACATCAATTGATAATCAACAAAAGGATGTACAAAAATTTGAATTAAATTGAGAGGGTGGAACCCTCCCATATTACTAAGTGCCAATAGGGAGCCTATTGGAACCGAAGCTAATTGAGAAATTTGAGTAATGATAAAAACACCAACATATATTATCAATAAAACCTTATTTACTTTCGAAAGAGGTGGAACATACATCTGACCTTGCATATTTCTTAATCCTTTAACTTTTGAGACAACTCGATTAGAACTCCATTCATCGATTTTGGATGAATAAAGTTAACAAGACAATTATTCGCACCTGCAAATGGCTTTTCATAAATAAACTTTAAGCCTTCATTTTCTAATTCTTGCTGTTTTAGTTTCACATTGCTAACGCTAAAACAAAGGTGATGAATACCTGGTCCTTTTTTTTCTATAAATTTATAAATACTACTTTCCTCTGAAGTTGGCTCTAACAATTCAATATGAGAATTAACATCAACAGAGCAAAAAGCTGTTTTAACTTTTTGAGATTCTACAACTTCTCTTTTATCAGAGAATTCAAAACCCAACTTAGAATATAAAGCAACAGACTCCTCTAAATCGTTTACTGCAATTGCAATATGATCAAGAATACAATCTTTTGGTAAACTCATAATGACTCCTTTTAGCAAAGAAAAGGATAACATATTCATTGCAAAAAAAGGAACTAACTTTTACAGGGAGAACTGTTTCACTCGGTTATTCACAATAGTCTTCTGGACTCGCAGCTTTTTCAATTAACTCACTATAAGTAATTGCATTGTCACATCTATTATCATCTTCTGGATCAAAGTCAGGAACAGTAGGAGTACAAGGAGAGGTACATGTTCCCACACTTATACCATCACTTGATGTACAATCACCATATACTTCAGTTGTAATACATTGTAGCTCACAAGTAGCATTACCGTTAATATCGTCTGCGCCACTTACAATATCACATGTTGTAATGGGATATTTAGCACACCATTCTTTTGCAACACAAGTTTGGCCAGCATCCTTAGAACAATAACTAGGATTATCAGAGTTTGTATCATGTGGTGCGCATCTACCAGTTGTATTATTACAACAATAGGAAGCACATTCATAATCAGACTGACAAGTTGCCCCAGTTACTAAATTACCATAACTTGTTAAGTCTTCCACACATTGGGAGACCAGTGATTTTGACCAACATCTTTTATTAATACAACAACTATCAGAACCACATTGATTTGAAGATGAACATTGTTGAAAACTAGCAAGTAGAACGTCAACACCATCAGAATTGATTTTTGACTCCTTTACCAGTTGAATCTTAACTTCATCCGTAGAATCGACAATAACTTCATCACCATCATCAGTTATCCGGATAATTTCAATTGTTGCTGTAACATTACAAGACCCAATATGTTCCCCAGTATATGTGTTTCTTTCAGAAACCCTTGCATTACATCCATCCATCCATAAGCTAGTTGTACTAGAGCTCGTAACATTTAGAACTTTTTCCTCATCAGGAACGCTACTTCCCATATACTCCACTCCACTAGGTAATGACATAGTTGTATAAAGTGGAAACAGTCTTGATTGGAAACCATATTGAAGTTCATCTGTATCAAGGACACCATCTGAGTTTAAATCTTCATAATCACCATATACACCATAAATACCTAATAGTGCATTTCCTGAAATATGCCAATTATCCGTATTAATAGCACGGTAAGGCCCATTATAATAATAAGTCACTCCATCGTAAGCATCATTTGATTCAAAGGCGGTAAAAAATGAAGTCGCATTAAAGGTATAGTAAGTAGATCCCAAAAGAGGGTTATCAGGTAGACATCTTTGAATGATCGTA
>CAYFHZ010000028.1:0-14564 GCA_964342535.1 uncultured Bacteriovoracaceae bacterium
AACACCCTTAATATCAAACAGCTTTGATGTAATTGGCGAAGCGCTCGCATCATCGCCTTTATTGAAATGAACCGTTTTAGTGCCGTCTAAAACCGTTTTTCCAGGCAAGAATTTAATTGTATTCGGGTTTGGGGTGTCTTCAGTTTGTATATACATTTTCTTTTAAAAATGGATGATTTTGTTGAATACCAGTGTCGATAACTGCAACAATAACATCTTTTACTTTTTTAAAGTTTTTCCAAGACTCTTTTAAGTTAATTGATGCACTTGAATTAGAAGGGTCAATTCCCCAACTCGTAAAGTTATTTGTTAACAAATCTGATGGGTATGCTAGCTTCTCCTTCTTATTTTTAGCGTGAACATTATGAACAGTTTTTTGCTTTAATAAAAGAGGCTTTGCATAAGTTGAGCTTACAACTGCAGATGTTAGTAAAAATAGAGAGAGTGGCTTCATCATAGTTAACTTCCTTTTCCTGCTCTTAATAAAGCAAAAGGTTTGCCAACTTTTATTGATGAATTTCAGTCACTTACAGTGTTGAGTTGTATGATTTCTGTACAGATTATGACAGGTGTAAAAAAAATGAACGATTTTGTTAAGGAGTTCTAAAGTTCTAAATACAAAAAAGCCCCGGTCATAATATACAGGGGCTTTTAGTTTTATTTTGAATTTAAATAGTTAAGCTCTTCTGTGAAATCTTTGATTAAGCTCTCTTTCTTTCTCTTCGGCGACTTCAATACAAAATTCAGCCCAAGGTTGAGTTTCAAGTCTTTTTTCTTCAATCTGCTCTCCTGACTCGAGGCAAAGACCATAATGACCTTCCTCAATTCTTGCCAGGGCCGCATCAATTCTTCTAAGCTTATTAACTTCTTTTTCTCTGATACTGAAAGACACTTGTTGATTTATAGTGTTACTTGCTAAGTCAGCTTCATCTGCGAGATCATCTGATTTAATCTTAAGGTCTTCAAGATTACTAAGAATCCCACTATTCATAATTTGGCTTCTAGCATTAAGTAGCTTCTTTCTAAAATGTTCAATTTTCTTCTCATCCATCGTCATCTCCTCCTTGAAGCGAAGAATTATGCCCACTTTCCATAGCGGTCATAATATTCTAACGTCTCTCTTCGGTGAAGTGCAACAAAACTTTAAACTAGGCAGAATTGTGTAAGTATTTGTTTGATTTTGACTAAACTTCAATAGTTTAGAGAATTGACAGACATTTTAGTAAATTAATACTATAAGGTTTAAAGAGAAAAACTATGAGAGAAGCCATTAAATTATACCCAGGTAAAACCGTCGGTTTTATATTTGTTTCATTTTTAACTATTTTATTATCTGTTTCATGTGGCAAAGATATTAATTCATCAAGTGCTGAGGCCACTTTAACGGTACGTGATCCAGCAAAACCTGAAATAAGATTAGACCAATATATTTTAAGTCAATCACTTACCTGTGAAGATTTGAGTGAATGTCCAGACAATGTTGCGAAATTAATAGTTAAAGATGATGATGAAGTGAAAACATGTGTAGGAGTACTACTCGCAGAAAATAAAATTTTAACTGCTGCAAGTTGCTTACCTAGGTCTCTTAGAATTCCAAGTCTAGACTGTACTAATGATATTTTTGCAATTTTTCCAAAGACTAGAAATTTTGAAATGGAAAAAATTAGCTGTCATAAAATTCTTGAAGTTGATGAAAACTCTTACAAAGAACCTGCATTATGGAAACAGGACTTGGCCATTTTTGAGCTCTATGCAAGTACAGAAAGAAGACCAATGATGACTTCACAAAATGGTGCTTCTGCTCTTGTAAATTATGAGACTTGGAGTATGAAATTAGTTAATGAAAATGAAGCACAATTAGTTAAAAAGAACTGTGATATTATCTTTAATACTTACCTGAATCCGTATTCAGTAGATGGTAAATCGCCAATGCTTGTCAGTAGAGGTTGCGATTTTGGAGGCTCAGATATAGGAGCTCCTTTAATTGTTGATGATGAAGTAGTTGGAATCTTCTCTTCTCATATGGATGAAAGAATGAAGAATTATTTGATAACAAGTGGTTTACTTATAAATGATATTGATTCTTTTTATCACTTTTCTAATTTAGCATGTGCTCAAGTTAGTCTAACAAAAGATTTCTTCTTTAAAAATAATTACTCTTCTTGTGAAATCCATCCTTCAGTCCAGGGCCTTGATTATAAACGCTCTATCATGCTGAGAGATAAAGATATTCATAATGAAGCAATGAAAGAGTATGAAATTGAATTAAGTAAAATAAAAAAATATTTTGATTGGGAGTTTTCTATAAAAAGAGATGTGGCCCGCAATACTTACTACGCTAAACCAGTTGAACCTAAATGTATTTATAAAATTAATTCCTGGATAAAAGAGTATCGTCGTGGTTGGAGTAGTATAAGAACGTTGGGAAAGGTATCCATAGAGTATCCTGTTTGGACTTTTCAAACGAAACTAGACAATAACCTCAAGCCTGCTTCAAAAGTAACTCAGGCTGAAAATAATTTTAAATTCACTGCTGAGTTTAATCCTTTTGAAGCTTATGTTAATAAAAAAACTTATGTAAAAATTATCTCTGAATATAATGGAGAGACAGTTGAAGATACTTATGATGATATAGGAACCTCTTGTAAGTAAATAAACCTAACTTAAATAAGCGATCCAAATTAGTATTAAGTATTCATATTTTCTTTTACTACTTGCCTGCTTCTAAGGTCCGAAGGAGTTTTGAAGTGACTTATTGCTTTAAATCTCTCCAACTTTTTCCTTTACGGTTTCTATAGTTTTTTTGCCAGTACTCAACAGCCTCTAAATGTTTTTTGTATGTTGGAGTAAAGACATGTGTTCCATCATTTTTACTGACAAAATAAATATAGTCATGCTCTTCAGGATTAAGAACAGCTTTTATTGCGGCTAGAGAAGGGTTTGCAATTGGCCCAAGAGGTAATCCACTTATTTTATATGTATTATAAGGAGTTTTTTCTAAAAGATGTTTTTTGCGAAGATTGCCATTATAATTCTCCCATATACCGTATATTGTAGTTGGGTCAGCTTGTAGTCTCATTTTTTTATGAAGTCGATTGATATAGACACCAGCGATAGTAGGTCTTTCCCACTTAGCACCAGTTTCTTTTTCCACGATAGATGCAAGAATAACAACTTCATGAGGAGAGAGAAAAGTTTCATCGAGATCTAGGGAAGCAGTTACAGCTTTAAATTGCTTGAGCATAGTTTGAACAACTTCCTTGGCAGGTGTTCCTTTGGAGAACATATATGTTTCAGGAAAAAGGTAACCTTCTAGTGATGGAGCATCAATTTTTAAACTTTTAATTATCTTTTTATCTCGACAAGTTTTTATAAAGTCTTTGTAAGATGTAATTTTATTTTCTTCTAGAAGCTTTCCAATTTCAAACATGTTTTTTCCCTCAGGAATTGTAACTTTAGTTAGAATTGGGATACCTTCAGTTAAAATCGTAAGTATATCCATCATATTGGTACCAGAGGGAATATTATATGTACCAGCCTTAAGCTTATCTAAGCGGTCTGTGTATTTGGTGTAATAATGAAAAATTCTAGTGTTATCAATAAGACCTTGTTGTTGAAGTTTGTGATTGACTCTTGAAAACCCCATACCTGGTCTAATTGTAAATTCTTGGTCTGTACCTGAATAAGTATGATTTAATTCTTTTACAATATATCCTCCAAGAAGAAGAATAGTGATGGTAATGAGAGCTAATGAGCTTGTGATAATGAGCTTCATTTTAGACATGATTTCAATCCTTTGAGTACTTTTTAGTATTTTAAAGGAAAGCTTTAAAATTTACGAGTTTTTTACGAATTCTTCTAAAATGATAACTGCACTAAGTTCGTCAATCTTTTGGAGATCCACTTTGAAATTATACTTAGGATCATTTTTCATCCGCTCTTCAGCTTCAAAAGTAGTGAGTGTTTCATCAATATCATAAACGCTCTGCTGTGCGTCACCCTTTAACTTTTCAATAAAATCTTGCACTGTTTTGGTCATTGTTGATGATTTGCCGTCAGTAAAGAATGGAACACCTACAACAATAATATCAATAAATTCATCCTCGCAGATATCCATAATATCTTTAATGAGCTGAGAGTCACTCTTATAGGCTACACGTCCATAGGCCAGAGGAAAAGGGTCTCTGCCTACATAGTAGGTCGCAATTCCTGTAAATTTTTGTCCATAGTCTATGGCCAGAATATGCTTATTGTTTAAATCCATATTTTAACTATATGTTAAATAAGTATAAGTAGAAAACCTAAAGTGTAATCTTTCATACCTGTTTGTCTTGACAAGTTTGACTTTCAGGCTATTATTGAGGTAATCAATGGTAAATTTTTATCACTAATTATCTCATTCAAGATCGAATGATTAATCCCATTATTTTCGGAGTAAAACTTCATGCATTTAACGAAACTAAGAGAAAAAGACATCAAAGAACTAAGTAAAATGGCCACAAAAGCTGGCGTTGAAAACGCTGCTACAATGAAAAAGCACGAAATCATTTTCGCACTTCTTAAAAAGACAGCAGAGGATGACGAGTCAATATATGGGGATGGTGTCCTTGATATTCTTCCTGATGGATTTGGTTTCTTAAGATCTCCTAGTTACAACTACCTACCAGGTGCTGATGATATTTACGTATCTCCATCACAGATAAGAAGGTTTGGACTTAGAACAGGAGATACGATTACTGGTGAGATTAGACCTCCAAAAGAAGGAGAAAGATATTTTGCGCTTCTAAAGCTAGAAACAATTAATACTCAATCACCTGAAAAACATAAGCAGACAGTACTTTTTGATAATTTAACTCCACTTTATCCTAATAAAAAAATTAGTCTTGAAGGAGAGCCAACAGGTTACTCTACAAGAATTATAGATATGTTTGTTCCTCAAGGTTTTGGTCAAAGATGTTTGATCGTAGCTCCACCAAAAGCAGGTAAAACGGTTTTATTACAAGATATTGCAAATGCAATTTCTCATAATCATAAAAAAGCAAAACTCATTGTTCTTCTCATTGATGAAAGACCAGAAGAAGTTACAGATATGAAACGATCTGTTGATGCAGAAGTTGTATCAAGTACATTTGATGAGCCAGCTTCTAGACACGTTCAAGTTGCTGAAATGGTAATTGAAAAAGCGAAAAGATTGGTTGAAGCAGGTCATGATGTTATTATCCTTCTTGATTCAATTACAAGATTAGCAAGAGCATACAACACTGTTATACCTCCAAGTGGAAAGATTCTTTCTGGTGGTGTTGATTCAAATGCACTACATAAGCCAAAAAGATTTTTTGGAGCAGCAAGAAATATCGAAAATGGTGGTTCTTTAACAATTATTGCAACTGCATTGATTGATACAGGTTCAAGAATGGATGAGGTTATCTTCGAAGAGTTTAAAGGAACTGGTAACTCTGAAATTCAACTAGATAGAAAATTAATGGAAAAAAGAATTTTTCCTTGTCTCGATATCAATAAGTCAGCAACAAGAAAAGAAGATCTTCTTATGGAGCCAGCTGATCTTACTAAGACCTTTGTCCTAAGAAGAGTACTTCATCCTATGAACACAATTGATTCGATGGAATTTGTTTTGGATAAAATCAAGAATTCTAAAACAAACTCTGATTTTATGGACTCAATGAACGGTTAATAAGAAAGTTTAGGAGATCTCGTAGTGTCAATGTTCGATAAGTTGGAAGAAGTTGTTAAAAGATTTGAAGAGCTAACTGAAAAGCTTGCTGATCCGACTATATATGATAGACAATCTGAGTTTAAACAAGTTTCCGAAGAGCGTGGTAATATTGAAGATCTCGTTAACTGCTATAAAAAGTACAAAAAAATAAAGTCTGACCTTGAAGGTGCCAAAGAAATCTTAGCAGTTGAAAAAGATGAAGACATGCGAGAGATGGCCAAAGAAGAGATTTCAGAATATGAAACTCAGATTCCTGGTCTTGAAGATGAATTAAAAATTCTTTTACTACCTAAAGACCCACTAGATAACAAAAACTGCATGGTTGAGTTAAGAGCAGGTGCAGGTGGGGATGAGTCATCTATTTTTGTCGGTGATGTTTGGAGAATGTATAAAAACTACTGGACGACATTAGGTTTTAAAGCTGAGCTCGTATCGGCAAGTGAGTCGGACTCTGGGTACAAAGAAGTCATTCTTAATGTAACAGGTGATAAAGTTTATTCTATTATGAAGTATGAGTCTGG
Organism: uncultured Bacteriovoracaceae bacterium; assembly: GCA_964342535.1. Lineage (GTDB taxonomy): Bacteria > Bdellovibrionota > Bacteriovoracia > Bacteriovoracales > Bacteriovoracaceae. The sequence goes on from CAYFHZ010000028.1 coordinate 6,256, forward strand.
AGTCCATCGTGTACAAAGGGTTCCAGAGACTGAATCTCAGGGGAGAGTCCATACAAGTACCATTACAGTGGCAGTTATGCCTGAAGCAGATGATGTAGAATTCGAATTGAATATGAATGATGTTCGTGTAGATGTCTACCGTTCAGGTGGTAAAGGTGGACAGTCAGTAAACACAACAGACTCTGCAGTAAGGGTAACTCACTTACCAACTAGTACTGTTGTTGCTATTCAAGATGAAAAATCCCAATTAAAAAATAAAGAAAAAGCTTTGAAAATTCTTCGAAATAGAATTTTTGATAAAATGGTACAAGAAGCTCATGATGTTGAGGCAGAAAAAAGAAAAGGACTCGTTGGAACAGGAGATAGATCTGAAAGAATTAGAACTTATAACTATCCTCAAGGACGTCTTACTGATCACCGTATTGGACTAACTCTTTATTCTCTGGATAAAATCATTGAAGGAGATCTTGCACCTGTAACTGATGCCTTGGTGGCCCATAATCAAGCTCAACTGCTTAAAGGTCAAGAAGACTAAGCTTACTTATCTGTATATTTTTTTTTCTTTGGATCAAAATATATTCTAATATTATCACCAGTTGGAAATGATAATTCAAAAGCCGGATAATTATTTATTTTTAGTTTGAGTTTTTTTAAGTGTCCGTGATACGTTCCAAGTAACTTAAAACAATTTTTATTCGTCTTTTCGAAAAAAGTATAACTACACCCAAGTATTCCACAGGTTTTTTTTGCCTGAACCACTGTAATATTATGTGAGTAAGTCGTCACTTCAATATCCTTTCGGTTAAGTGTCGGGCTGTCTAATTGTACCTTCATAAAGCTGTATGGATCTGTAATGCTGCAAGCAAAATTAACTTGAGAATAAAGTAGAGTTGTAATGAATAGTACTAATAATTTGCTCACATAGCAGAATCGGAAAATAAACTAAGAAATTTGAATAAGCTGATTATAAACGGAAAATAATGCCAGTGACTTAAAAATATGTTTTAATCCCACAATGGAGACAGTAAAGGTATTTTTTAAGAATTTTCTTGAGACACACAAAAATTTAAAAGAGTTTTATCCTGGTATAAAGCTCAGGCGATTACTTGAAACTTATTTTACACTCTTTCCTAATGAAGCTGAGGATACAGTTTATATTGATAAGAAACAATTCTGTAAAGACCTACTTAAGGGACGACCTCTTGAATATATTTGTAACTCTTCTTATTTTTATCGTTCTGAATTTTATGTGGATGAACGAGTTTTAATTCCGCGAAATGAAACAGAAATTCTTGTTGAGCTTTCTTTAGAACATTTAATGAATCTTTCTGAAGAGAATCTTAAAGTTGCTGAAATAGGGGTTGGAAGCTTTTGCGTTGGGCTATCTATCTTGCTCGATATTGAAAAAAATGTAGAATTCACAGGGGTAGATATCTCTCTTGAAGCCTTAGAAGTTGCTCAGATAAATTACAATCGTTTAAGAAATGATTTTAAATATTCTCATAAAGTATCACTTCTACAATCAGATTGTATGAATAGTATAAATGGGCTTTTTGATATGGTTGTCTCTAATCCGCCTTATATTAGGGAAAGTAAAGATAAGTTAGGTGTACATCAGCAAGTAGACCAGTTTGAACCTCATATTGCACTTTATTTAGAAGACAATATTTATCATGATTGGTTTGATTCTTTATTTTCGAATGTTTCTTTGAAATTAAAAACAAATGGTGTCTTCTTCATGGAGGGACACGAAGATACATTAAAGGATCTTGCCTTGTTGGCAAAAAAATATTTTAAAGAAGTAAGTATTAAGCAAGATTATACTCATGTAGATCGTTTTCTTCTTTGTTATAAATGAGTTATCTTTATAAAGCTTTTAAGATATACTTTTTCAAAAAAATGTGAGGAATAAATGGATAAACTTTTAATAAATGGACCTTCTAAATTAGAAGGAAGTGTTCACGTTTCTAGTTCAAAAAATGCTTCTTTACCGATATTAGCAGCGACTATACTTTTTCCCCAGAAAATTAATTTTAAAGAACTCCCCAATTTAAGTGATATAAAATTTTTCATTAAAATACTCGAAAGTTTAGGAGCTACAACAGATGGAGAAATCGATAATTTATATATAGATGCATCTGAGCTTTCTAATACTGTTGCTGATTATGATTTAGTAAGAAAAATGAGAGCTTCAATTCTTGTTTTAGGGCCATTACTTTCAAGATATGGTAAGGCAAAAGTCTCTCTTCCTGGTGGGTGCGCTATTGGGTCAAGACCTGTAGATATTCATCTTAGTGGTCTTGAGAAGATGGGGGCACAAATATCGATTGAGGGAGGATATGTTCTAGCAGAATGTGAAAGATTGAAAGGAAGTTTAATCAACCTTTCTTTTGCATCTGTCGGGGCCACAGAGAATTTAATGATGGCCGCAGTCTGGGCTGAGGGAACAACAATTATAGAAAATGCCGCGATGGAACCTGAAATAGTTGATCTTGCTAGATTCCTTAAAACGTTCGGGACTGAAATTAAAGGTGAAGGAACAAGTCGAATTGAAATTGTTGGAAGGAAGTTTTCTGAGTATAAATACTGTGAACATCTTCCCTATAAAGTTATAGGAGATCGAATCGAAGCAGCTACTTATATTATTGCTGGAATTATGACTAAGTCTCAAATCAAGATAACTGGGTTTAATCCTGAACACTTAAGAAGTGTACTTGATAGACTGGAAGTGATGGGAGCTCAGTTTCATATTGGTACCAATGAAGTAGATGTTTTAGAAAGCTGTGAGCTAAAAGGTAGCAAAGTTGAGACTGCACCATATCCAGGTTTTCCTACTGATGTACAAGCACAAATGATGGCATTGATGGGAATCGTTCCCGGTCAATCCATTGTGAGTGAACATATCTTTGAAAATCGTTTTATGCATGTTCCTGAGTTAAACCGAATGGGAATGAAAATAGAGCTTGATGGGCATAATGCTCTTGTTACTGGGGGGCAAGAATTAAGTTCTGCGCCTGTTATGTGTACTGACTTAAGGGCAAGTGCTGCCTTAGTTTTAGCTGCACTTGTTGCAAAAGGTGAGACTGAAATTAGCAGAATTTATCATTTGGATCGAGGCTATGATAGTCTTTATGAAAAGTTGAAAAAGATGGGTGCTCAGATACAAAGAGTAAAGGAGTCATAAAATGGATGATTGTTTATTTTGTAAAATTATAAAAGGGGAAATTCCTTCTCAAAAAATATTTGAAAATGATAAAGTGTATGCTTTTAAAGACCTTTACCCACAGGCAAAAGAGCACTATTTATTTATCTCTAAAAAACATACTAAAAATGCCAATGAAATGAGTTCTCAAGACCCTTCTCAAATAGCAGATATATTTGAAGCGATTAGAGATTTCACACAAAATAATTCATTAGAAAAGGATGGATTTAGAATCGTTACAAATATTAATGAGCATGGGGGGCAAACTGTTTTTCACACACATTTTCATGTTCTTGGGGGAGAACAATTAAAAAACTTTGGAGCTTAAAGTTTTTTTTTCCAATCCAAACTTTTAGAGCAAATTTGATCAATATTAGTATTAAGAATTGATATATGTTTTTCCATTTCTTTTTCAGTATCTGTCAGATTCTGCTTTTTTGATAGCACTTCTTTCAAAATTTTAATACGGATATCAAGTTTTGTTATATCGTTCATGATATCGTGAATAAATTTTCTCGTTATTTGCTCATCCATATTAAGATTGAAGACCTGTAAAGAGCGCTTGAAGTATACTTTGTTGTAAGTGATTGATCGACTTAACTTCTGCCATAATGAGGATAGGACTGAGGTCTATCTTTGCACACGCTATAAGTTGATTTTTATGCTGTTGATATTCTGTAATTTGAAAACTATTTGAGAATTCTTGTTCATATTCTTTCATTAATAACTCTTCTGGACTTTTTCCTTCAAATAGGTGAGGAATTTTTTCGCCTTTAACATAGGAAAAGCATAATTTGGGTTTTTCACCTTTTTCTTGTTGCTTGCTAGAAGGCTCCTTTAAGTCATGAAAAATAATGTTTAATGAGTGAGTAGCAAGATTGGATTTAATGTAAAACCAAAGTTCTTCAAAAAAACTATTTCTATCTTTAATCCAAAGATTTTTCATATATTGAATGGTTGGATAAATTTGTTCTACTGTTTTGAGGTTATTAGCTAAAACCCATCTTGAAGATGCTTTTTCGTATAGCTCTATTAGATCTTGATAATTGAGCTCTTTAGTTGCATCTAGTTCAAGGTTGAAAGACTGTATTGGGTAAATAGGATAGTACTTAAGTTCTTTTTGCATGAGGTGTGCAATATCTTGAGATTCAGTTGATTCATTAAAGAAGAGAAGGTTAATTTTTTCATCTTGAATCCCTGATGTATCAACTCTTCTATTTGAAACTTTTTGTTTTGACATATCAATGTCATAAACTAATGCAGTGTTATCTTCATGAGCAAAAGCTACTTTCGTCAACATAATTTAATCCTTAATCTACTTTTTTTATCAGGGAAATATTTCGTCATTCTAACAAACTCAGTTTTAAGATACAATATGATAAGAATGAAATGGACGATTTTTGCTATAGTATTCACCGCGTCAACGCTAGCTTTTTCACAAGATGAAAGGTTTTTTCAAGATATGCTCAACGGTTCAGCAGTAAAGGAAAAAAAGTTGATGGAATTTAAGATTGAAGTACAAAGTCCATTTTATGTAATGGATCTCAATCAAGATGGAATAGAGGATTCATTTCAAATTATTAAAAGAGATGGAATTGATTATTTTCGTGTAAATGATCCTTTTGGTGAAATGAAATATGAGTATAAGTTTGACGCAAAAGGTGTGAAAGGCCGTATACTTAAAGCTCACTTTAAACAGATCACCCCTAAGGTTACAGTCCTTGTTTTATATTATTACGAAGGTCAAACAGGAACGACACAATATGAAAGCTCTGCAAGACTATATTTTGCAACTATTCGGGATGGTAGTTTAGATAAGATTTCAATGACAAAAGGACCTTATTTCTTTTTTGAAAAATTAGATTCAGCTGATAAGTATTTATTACGAACAATGTCTGTTAATCTTGTTGATTATAATAAAGATGGCATGAGTGAAATTTCAGTAACGTATAATAAAATTCAACGTATTTATTTTTATAATGGTACTGGGCTTTGGAAAAAACTTTAAATTAAGAAGCTCTTTTAGTGTCATCTGGATTATTTCTATAGTCGTCTAGATGAGTAATTCCAACATCATCTTCATTCTGTTTTGCTGCTTCTAATGTTTTTGTTTTTAATTTCTTTTTAGGAGATAGATTGGTAATTGCAGTCCACATCAAAAAAGGTAGAATGAGGAATAGGCTAAAACCTAAAATACCACTCCATGATTTATTGTTTTCACTATTAACAATGAGTGGCTTAGCATTCATATTATTATTTTGGACTTCTGAGATCTTATTACTAAATTTTTCTAATGATCGTGTTTCAACTTCTTGAGGGATTGCTTTTAACTCTGATTCTTCAACAGGAACAACTCCAACAAATTCTTCCAGGGCAGGTTTTCTGCCTTGGGCCTGAGCTGTAAATATAAAAAAAGAAAATAGAATTATATATTTCATGATCATCCTTGTTACTTTACAAACTCTCATCGGCAAATTTTGCTTACAACTTTAGAGAAACACTCTCTATACTCATAATAACACAGTTTAAGCGAAATACACGGGTAAGAAAATAAATCACTAAAGGTTTTGCTTTGAGAATCGATAAGTAATTGAGAAACCTTAATATGGTGAGAATTTATGAAGGAATTTACATTATTTTCAGTGCTTACGTTTATCTTTGTCTATACTGTAGGACAGTTTGGATTATGGGATGAGTTTAAACAGACGGCAAAAACTGTTCATCACTATGAATATAAAGCTCTAGAACTTTCAAAGCAACTACGAGTTATGGAAAGAGAGAATCAACAGTTACGTTCGGAGATATCTCAACTTAAAGCAGAGAAGGAACATCTTGCTTTAAGTAAAAGCGATAAAAAAAGAACAATTGCAAGTATACCTGCTAATAATCCTAATGATCTTGTTCACTTTGAATTGTATAAATGGAGTGCAGAAAAGCTTTTGGGAGTTGGTGCCCAAGCTTTACATTTCAAAAAGTATGATAAATCAGCACAATTCTACAATGCTCTCTTAAAGCATTATCCAAATAACAAAGTGATAAATGATAAAGTTCTTTTTGAGGCTGGAGTAGCAGCATATGAATCGAAGTTGCATTATGATTGGGCTGAAAATCATTTTCATGCAATCGTGAGAAATTATCCTAAATCAAAATACTTCCGAGGGGCAAAACTTTGGCTTGCTCTCTCCCATTTCTATCAAGGTGATAAAGAGAAATTTGTAGATACTGTCGATGAGTTTAGAAAAAAATATAGAAACACGAATGAGTGGAAAGTTCTTAGTAAGTATTATGAAGAACTGAATTACAAATACAAAAAATAAGAGATTTTACGATGAAGCTATTAATAACTTTTATGGCCGGCTTTTTACTTCTTAATAACTCCTTTGCAAATGTTGTCGGAAGGGTTATTGAGGTCAAGGGAAATGCTTTTTCCTTTCTTGGTAAGGACATTAAGCCATTAAAATATGGGGCCAAAATTGATAATTTAATGGAATTAATGGTCGAAGATGGTTCAGCTCTCTCTGTTGCAAATAATATGGGACAAGTTTTTCATATTAGAGGAGGAAGTCTGATAAAAATGTATAGCTCAATGGTTGAAGTAAAAAATGGAAATATTTGGGTTATTGCAAATGAGGTAGGGCAAACAATGTTTTCTAGTCCAAACTCAGTAGGACGTTTTAGCCAAGGACAATTCATTTACTCTTTTGATAATGTTTCTGGTAAATCTCAGCTTCTTGTTCTCACAGGTGATGTTGAGTTTGCAAATGCTCTAGAACCAAGTCTTAAAACAAAAGTTACGAGCGGACAATTTTCATTGGTAGATCCTAATTATGAAAATGGAACTCCAAGGGTTCCCACAAAAGTTGGACTTAAATCTTTTAAAGATACAAAAATGTTATTTTCACAATTTAAGACCATTCAAAAATTAGATATTGAAAAAATGTTCTTAGGAGGAAAAACTTCAAAAGCACCTCAAAGAAAAATAGCATCTGTTACTGAACCTTCAAAAGAGTCAGGGAAAGTTATTTTTATTAAAACAATTAAAGGCTCGAGATCAATTGCTTCTGTGAAAGCAAATGAAAGCGCAATGAATTATTATGAGTCAATGAATAAGTCTAAATCAGTTAAAAAAGTTAGTTCAGGAAAATCTGCGCCAATAAGATATTTTGGAGCAACATCACCTAAAACTAAGGTGAAGAAGTCCAAAAGTGACAAGCCTGCAAATAGTTCAGTGCAAAGAGTTCCAGCTTCTGTTGGATCCGCAGCTATGATTAAGGAATTAAGAAAGTCAGACTTTGAAACCTCACTGGATGCTGAATCTCGAGTTAATACGAGACACGCACCAGAGGTAAATAAGCTGATTAATGAGCTTAATAGCTATAAACAGGACCTCAAAAAAGAGTATTAAGAGTCTGAAATTAATACTATTTCTCTATTTAAAAGCCTGAAAATATGTTATATCTAGATGAAATTACTTTCAACTAGAGGTCAACTTATGTTTTATTCAGAAGAGCCAGGATTAACCTACGACGATGTTCTTTTAATGCCACTTTACTCTGAGGTATTACCTCATCAGACGAATTTAACTTCTCGTTTCTCAAAAAATATCCATTTAAATATTCCTCTTGCAAGTTCTGCAATGGATACAGTTACCGAGTCTTTAACTGCTATTACAATGGCACAAGAAGGTGGAATCGGTGTTATTCATAAGAACCTAACAGCTGAAAGACAGGCCAAAGAGGTTATCAAGGTTAAAAGATATGAGTCAGGTATGGTTGCTGATCCAATTTGTGTTGGACTTGAGGATACATTGGCCTATGTAAGAACGAGAATTCAAAAATTTGGTTTTTCAGCTTTTCCTGTTGTTGATGCTAACGAAAAGTTAGTGGGTATTTTAACAAATAGAGATATGCGCTATGAAGATGATGAAAATATAGCTGTCAAAAATATGATGACTCCTAAGGAAAAACTTGTCATTGGACATGAGGGAATTAATTTAGATGATGCCAAAAAATTACTTCATGTTAACCGAATTGAAAAATTACCAGTTGTTACCAAAGATGAAAAAGTTGTTGGATTAATTACTGTTAAAGATATAGAAAAATCAAGA
>CAYFHZ010000029.1:0-14512 GCA_964342535.1 uncultured Bacteriovoracaceae bacterium
CTCGGCCATCGCTTCAAGTAAAGCTGCTTGTACTTTTGCTGGAGATCTATTGATTTCGTCAGCAAGTACAAGTTGAGTAAAAATTGGTCCAAATTTAGTTGAGAATTCTTCTTTTTTCTGATTATAAATCATCGTTCCAATTAAATCACTTGGAAGTAAATCTGGAGTAAACTGAATACGATTGAAATCTAACTCACACAACTTACTCATAGCAGAAACACTTAGTGTCTTCCCTAACCCTGGCATTCCTTCAATTAAGAGATGTCCTTCACAAACTAAGGCGGCTAAAATAGACTCAAGCATTTCATCCTGTCCAAAAACAACTTTTTTTGCTGATGTTAAAACACTTTCAACTTTTTCTCTTAGTTGGCTCATTTTTTTCTCCTCAATCAAATAAAATGAAATATTTAGCCTTTTATTATACGGCCATATAGGAAAAGGAAATAGTCATTTTTTTGTAAATTATATTTCTGTTATTTTTCAAACCATTTTTTTGCAAAGCCCTTTTGGGTGGCCACATTTTTTAAAAGATATATTTCAATAAAATCTCTTTCAATTTTCTGAGTTAACTTCTCAGAAATTGTTTGTTTTACATTGATTATAATTTCATTTTGGAGCCATAAGTTATCTATTTTTGTATATTTGAAGGTTGTTACTGTTTGTATTTTATCCGAGTATTCTTCTTTAACTTTAGTAATACTATCTAATACTAATAATCCCTTGCTCCATTCATTCAGTTTGTAGGTATACTCAGTACTTGTTTCTCCAGAGTAACTATACTCCGTCAAAATAATACTTTTCTCTTTTATTTCAAGTTTAATCTTTTTATTCTCAAGTAATCCGGATGAATCTTCATAATAGAAAATATTATTTTTTTCCTCTATAAAAGAATAGGGTGAAATCCATGTATTAAAATCAAAACCGACTAAAAGTCTCATTTTAAATTTTATTTGTTCTATGATTTTTTCTTTTATTACTTTTGATAAATCTATGTCTACAAGATCAACTCCAATTTTAGATTTTAAAATATATATTTTTGCCTTCAATGAATCTTGTTTTGTTAGTGTTTTGAAAGATGATGTTTCAAGCTCAAGATAGATATCATCTATATTTTTTACAGGGTTATAGAATCTACCTTCTAGGTCAGGTGTTCGGGCTTCGCTTATAAGGCACAGTAAACTAAGTAATATCGTTATTCCAATTCTTATCATATTCAACAGTGACCCTTTTTTCTTTTTTAAAAATAACTTTTCCTGGGACACCTTTAATACTTTTTAAGTTTTTAACCTGTGTGTATATTAAATTTGCCTCACTAAATTCTAAAGAAGTATGGTCTAGCATTGCCGATCCAATTTTTTTAAGAATCTCAACATCTAATACAATTCCATCTCCTTTAAGTATTATATGAGGACTTTTATCTCCATCTAAATGGAACCATATATCGGATTTTTTTGCCCATTCATTTCTTAATTGATCATTAGCGTGTGCCGTTGTGCCAATGCCTATTTTGAAATTTGGAAATTGTATTATTTTATATTCTTTACCCTGAGTTTTTTGGCCTGTTGTTTTATTTACTGAACTTTTCCACATCGGAGGAATCGGTTTTAATTGGTTTTCAACAGACTGTTTGAAATTTTTTAGATTATCTAATGTATCTTGCTTTCTAAGGGATAATATTTTTTCTGCTTTTTTTAATTTCTTTATTTTTGTAAATACTTCATCTCTTCTTTTATAATGATCAGGATATCTGAAGTTAAGTTTAACCCCATCTATTTTATTTTTAGTATTTAAAGTTGTTAAGTCATCATTCGCTTCTGCAAGATTTTTTAATTTCTCAATAACTTCTACATTTTTTAAATCCTGCTCAATTCTTTTAAGTTTTCTATTAAGAAATTTTTTTGATTTTCCACCTCCGACTATTTTTAAAGCTTTATCTTTTTCTGCCTTTAATAATTCTTTAATATCCAACATTTGGCTTGAAGAATAAATTTCATCTAATTTTTTTCGTCCGAGTTCATCAAAAATATCATAATCAACATCCGGATATGCTTCAGATTTCATTGTCCAAGATCGATATAATCGCATTTCTGATGCTTTTTCATCATAAAAGTAATTAGCAAAATATAGATTTCTTGCATTATAAAAAAAGTAAAATTTATTAACTCGCCCCCATTTATGGTATTTCAAAAGAACGATTCGATCTAATTCGTCTACTTCAATACCAGCAAAGCTTGTTGAACTAAGATGTTTTCTTATATATTCAAGAAATTTATCTCTTTTTCTCAAAAAGCTTTCAACTCTATGTTCTGACAACCAGACACCTTCATGCCCTGCACCTCTACCAAGATAGAGAAATGTTGTTTTACCTTGATAACGTAGGCTAAAACATAAATAATAGCTTGAACTATAAATTTTTTGTATATATATAGACTCTCCACTTTCATATGGAATACTTTGAGTCTGATTAATAAGTTGCTGATGGGATTGAATCATGAATTTGACTATACACGATAATGAGCAAGTTCTCCAACAAATAGAATGGAATGATATTTCCGAACATATCAATCACCTAGCTCATTTTGAGCTAACTCCCCTTAGTCTACTTAATGATTCTCTATCTTCCGAGGATAGGGTCCAAAAACTCATTCAGACACAGTATTTTCAAGAGATCAAATACGACACTGACTATAGAAATATCCTACTTAATATTCAGGGTATGAGATCTGATTTTTCATTTCATGATGCTTTTTTAAAAATTCAAAAAGAGTTTTCTATTGATTTACTCGAATTAAATCAAATCGCTCTTACAATTGAATTATATCTAGATTTTTTTAAACCTATAAATTCATTTTTTCCAAATCATATTGAAATTGAAGATTTCCACCAATTTAAACGACTTATTATAAAGGATTTCCTTAAACTTTTTCGTCAAATTGTTTCTGAGTCCGGAGAAATACAAATCGAGAATCATCCTCTCATTAGGCCGTTATATCATGAACAACTTAAACTCGAGCAAAAGATTAGAGAGAGTTTAAATTACACGTTAAACAGTAATGATTTTTCAAATAAAATTCAGTTTAATTCATTCGATGTTGTACATGAACGATATGTTATTCCTATAAAAAGTAGTTCATTTTCACATTCAATTGGATCTATTGTATCAAGATCCGAATCTGGAAATACATTATATGTAGAGCCAAGAAATATTGCCCAAAGCAATGAGAAGAGAATTGAGATTATAATACAAATCCAAGCAATCATTGCTCGAATTGAAAAAGATCTTACTATTGCATTAGGTAAATATACTTCTGAGTTACAACAAATTACTAATTTCATTTATTTTTTTGATGAGCACCATACTCGAGTAGAGTTTGCTGACTCTTATCATTTATGTTTTCCTTTAATATCTGAAACTCCTTTATTAGAGCTTAACAGTGCGTTTCATCCACTTATCAATAATCCCATTAAAAATTCATTAAAAGTTGAAGCCCATCACCATGGTTTAATTATTTCAGGCCCAAATACGGGAGGAAAAACAGCAACTCTCAAAACAATTGCACTTACACAACTTTTTCTAAAATATGGCCTTTTTGTACCTGCCCATAGTGCCCACTTACACCTATACGACAAGGTTTTTTATTTTGGTAATGACGGCCAAGACTTATCTCATGGCCTTAGTTCTTTTGCTGCGGAAGTAAAAAACTATACGGAACTCTATAACCATTTAGGAGAATCAAATCTTATTTTGATTGATGAAATTTTTAATTCAACTTCATCTGAAGAAGCTTCCGCCCTAGCTGTCGCATTTTTTAAAAAACTCCAATCCAAAAAAAATGTACATCTCATTGTTTCATCACATCATCAAACACTAAAAACGATTCTACACCAAGATTCAAATTATATTTCAGCTCATGTTGGTTTCGATCTAGAAGCAAATTCTCCTACTTATAAATTACATTTTGGCTCTCCAGGTAGTTCCCAAGCGCTAAATATCTTCAAATCAATTACTCGCGAGCAGAAAGATTTCGAAGATATTTACGACACCGCGCTTCAGTTCATGGATAATCAGGCTATACATTATGAAAAGCTATTAGACTCTATATCTCAAAAGGAGAATCAGTTATCTAAAATTCTTCAAGAGAATAAAGAAATTAACCAACAACTAAAAAATCAAAAAAATGCAATGGACGGTGTTATCAACCTAAAAGTGGCTGAGAAGGTGAAAATAACTGAGTCAAAATTAAAGAAAATTACAGATAAGGCAGAATTTCTTCTACGAGAAGTTAAACGTGGTGATATTTCTAAACAAAGACAATTTGATAAGAAATTTGGCGAGGTACAAACTGAACTTGCTAAACACAAACACAAAGAAGAATCCCTACCATCGAAAGACTATTCTAATTTGTCAAAACCAACAGAGATATTACCAGGAAAGCAATATTTTTGTCTTTCACTAGAAAAGACAGTGACTGTTAACAAGGTTGATACAAAAAAGAAAATTGCTTTTATTGGTAAAGGTGCTTTCAGTATGAAAATGCCTTTTTCTACTTTGAGATCCGCTAATGAGCGCAAAGGACAATCAGTACAACCAGATGGTTATATCAAATCTAGAAATTCTCAAATTGAATATGATTGTCGTGGTATGCGTCTAGAAGAATTTGAGTCTCTCATTAATGATATAATAAGTGATTTAATACTGGGCGACTTACCATATATTAATATTATTCATGGGCACGGAACAGGTGTTCTTAAAAACTGGCTGCGAAAGTTCATAAAAGACAATAAGGACTTAACAATTCTTCCATCAGATAATGGAAATGATGGAGAAACTAGAATTGGGGCTAAGACCCAATAAGTTCTATTTTTCTAGTCCAGGTGAATTATCAATTAGCGTACCAATTCTCCAAGGTCTAAATTCGAAAGTAACATCATCTCCATCAATTAATGGAATCGGTATTGTCATAGAAAACCAAATTAAAATGGCTTCACCTTTAATATTCTCAAAAGGAACAAACCCCCAACTTCTTGAGTCAGCTGAAAAATCTCTATTATCGCCCATTGCAAAATAATGTCCTTCTGGAACTTTAGTTAGTGGGTAATGAGCAGTAAATGGGTTTTGATCATAAATTTGTGTAACGTGAGTATGTTCACCTGTTTTTGTTTTAAAAAATTTGAAATTGAAACGCTCATACTTGTCGTTCATATCTTCCATAATTTTTGAACCGTCCATATCAACTGCTTCAATAGGCTGATTATTAACATAAACGACTTTATCAATGACTTCTATTGTGTCACCCGGTAAACCAATAACTCTTTTGATATAGTTTAAAGATTCATCCTTAGGGTATTTGAAAACGATAACATCTCCTCTTTCAGGAGAAGAAGGACCTGTTATATAAATCGGATCTGTAAACCAATCAGAGAATGGAACTTTAAAACCATATGAGAATTTATTTACTAAAATAAAATCTCCAATTAATAAAGTTGGTATCATAGAGCCGGAAGGAATTTTGAAAGGTTCAAAGAATACTGATCTAAAGCCTAAAACTAAAAACACAATCCAAAAAATTGATTTTGCTTCTTTTTTAAATTTTTCTTTCTTAGTTAAGTGACTATCGTCTTCTTTTTTCTTTTTTTTCCAAAACATCTTATAACCTATTTTATTTTTGAGTAGTAGTGTTCAATAACTTCTTTTGCAAGATATGTCGATTTTACGTACCATTTTTCAACATTAACAATCATAACACAAACTGATATTCCCTTGTCATCAGAATTTTGTGGTTTCGCATAACTTGAAAACCAATCTCTTTTACCGTAAGGTACTCCACCTGTTATTGTTCCTGTTTTTCCACCTATTTCAAGTGTTTTCATAACTTTTTTCGTTTTCCATGGTCTAAATGCACCTCGAGCTGTTCCTCGCTTAACCGTCATTTGCATCAGGTCCTGCATCTCTTTACTACTTTCTTCCGTTAAAACGCGACTTACATCGTATCCAGCTTCCCATATTTTCCTTTTATGTTGGCTAGACTCAATATGATCAATAAGTGTTGGATGAATCATCACACCATTATTTGCAATAATTGAAGAAATCACTGCTCCATGAACCGGAGAAATCATTGTTTTTCTGTTAAAACCTGAGGCTAGTTCAGCAAGGCCATATTCATCAGCCTTATTAAATAGTTTAGAGCTACCAGTGTTCAAAACTTGCATTATATCTTGATTAAATCCAAACTTATTTGCCATTGCAACCAAGCTCTTGTAATCAGTATTATTAATAGCAGCCTTTCCAAATACTACGTTGTTACTATAAGCAAATGCTCTACTTAGGGGTATTGACCTAGTCCATCTCGTTTTTTTATCTTTAAGTTGATACTTGTATAATGTAGTGGCCCTTCCTCTATACGAAAAAACTGATTCCTTATTTATATCAGTATTTTCAATTAAATCTGCCGCAGTTATAACCTTGAATAAACTAGCTGCTGGATTGGTACTTGAAAAAGTTAAGTTACGGCCAAACTTCTTTGTAGACCTAGTATAATCAACTGCTGATAGAATCTTTCCATTATTATTATCTATGACTACTACAGAAGCGTAATCTGAGCGGTATCTTCTCAATCTTTTCTTTATATAATCGGTTAAGTCCTCGTTAAATGTATATTGAATATCATATTCTTTATTTTCAAATGAAATTTTTTGTGGCCATGCTTCTGATTTAAAAATCTCCTCAGTTAAAGCATCTCCAAACTGCTCCATATCAATAGGTTTTAGACTTAGATCTTTATAAAAGTTGAAGTTTGCAAAGGCTGTTATTGGTAAAATAAACAGAAATATTAATTTAAGCATTTTTAAACCCTTTTCCAATAACAAAGAACTCTTTACTAACTGATCTAGTCGACTTGGGCTTGAGAAAGTGATAACTTTCAAAAAGGTTTTTTTGTTGCTTAAGGTACTGCTGAGCATCATTTGAATCGAAAACTTTAATCACAAAATTCCCACCCTCCTTTAAAAAAGCCGGCAGGTGATAAAAAACCATTTCAACTAATTGTAAGCTTCTAGCTTGGTCTACTGATTTAATACCAGTCGTATTTGGTGCCATATCAGAAACGAGTACATCAAAAGGCTTGTGAACCCCAAGCTCTGATAAATCTTTTACATCATTTATATCTTTCTCATAAACTTTAACATTAGAGAGTGCTTCTATTTTTTTGTTAACTGGCTTAATATCTATACCAGTAACTGTTCCCTGCTCTCCTACTTTTTTTGAGGTATACTGAATCCATGATCCTGGGTAGTACCCAAGATCTAAGACTTGATCACCCTCCCTTAATATAGAATATTTCTGATCAATTTCTTCCAGTTTATATATACTTCTCGCAAAGTAATTTTCTTTCTTTGCTTTGTTAAAATAATGATCTTTAACCTTAAATCCCATAAATGATTTCTTTTTCTCTAATATTTTGAAATACCTTTCTATCTATATCATATTTTTTTAGTTTTGAAATTAAAGTAACTTTACTTAAACCAATTCTCTCTGCTGTTTGATTTATTTTTCCATTATTATCTGCCATTACCTTGGTAAAAAAGTTTTTTTCAAATATATTTAACGCATCATGGTAATTATTTAAATCAGCTTCCACATTATTTGTGTTCTCACCTAGCCAAGGTGGTAAATCTTCTATTTTAATAAGTTCTTTTTCTAATAAGAATAAATATTTCAGAGTTTGCACAAGCTCTCTGTAGTTACCTGGCCATTGATGCCTACTAAGCTTAAATAAAACATTCGCATCATATTTGATTTGTCTTTCATAAATAAATGATAATTCATATGTTTTATCTAGGATAATTTTAATTAAATCTGCTTCATTCCTTAAAGGTTTTTTTGTAATTTCAAAAAACCTAATTCTAAAATACAGATCGGCCCTAAAAGTACCTTTAGAGACTTCGTCTGCCAGGTTTTTGTTGGATGCAAATATAAATCTTCCTGTAAACTTTTGCGGGTTAGTTGATCCTACTTTATAGAAAATTTTTTCATCCATTACAGTCAATAATTTAACTTGATACGCAAGTGGTAACTCTCCAATTTCATCTATAAATAATGTTCCATTACCTACTGACTCCAAGTAGCCCGCCTTTTCACTATGAGCTCCGGAAAATGAACCTTTTTGGTGTCCAAATAATTCAGACTCTATTAAATTTCCCCCCAAGGAAGCTATATTCAAATGAAGGAAATTACTTCTTTTAGACTTCTCATGGATAATTTTTGCCAATGTACTTTTGCCTACACCAGTTTCCCCTTGAAGAAGAACTGATTCATGACTTTTTGAAATTTTTTGAAGATTCATTTTGATTCCTTGTTAACTTTTTGTAACAGCTAACAGAGACAAAAGGTCACAGGCCATAAAACTTCAGATATTTTTTGTTTATGAAAAGATATTTCTTACATCTATCAAAATGTCTCGCTTGGGGAATTGATTTATTGAAATGTTTAAGTATTGTTAAGTTTTTAATGGCCTTTTGTTATATCTGTAGCCTATTTTGGCATTTTAAAAACAGTCAATAATTTGACCTTGGGAGCTTAAGAAGAAGTAAATTTATACTATAAATTTTATTTTTTCTTACAGTGATCAGCTTACCAACGAGAAGTATTCAACAATTTATTCCAAGTTTTCCACATTAATTAAAACTTTATTTTCAGCCATCCTAGACTAATCAAAATCGATTTAATCAATAATTTTAATAACTTAACTATCCATGTACTTCAAACAATTGTTTGCTGTTTTAAAAAATAAAACTTGACTTAAAAAGTTATCACCAAAAATTACTCTTGGAATGCCAAAAACTCCACAAAACCATCTTCAGCAATAGAAAGGGCGAATATTTCATCTTCTCCACCAAGTGAATCCACAACATTTGTAACTAACTTAATACTTCCATCGTGATTAACATAAACATAAGGTTGTGATTGATTGCTACTGTTGTGACATGTTTGATAGGTTGAAACGAATTGCTCAAAGAGCTCTTTTGATAGTCCAGACTTTAAAATAATGACCTCCTTGCCATAATTTTTATCCTATATCTATTGTAATAAATTGAGATTTCTAAAGCAATTTATTATTTCAACTTAACCCAGTCTCAATACAAACAAATACTTACACGAGTACTCATTAGTTAAACTAATGGATAATATTAGAATTTTAGAAGTTAGATTTTTTGATTTATTTATAACTGAATAAAATGCTTAAGTGTTTCAAATTCTAAAAACATTTTACCAACAATTCTAAACCTATTCTCTAGGTGAGAATCCAGCAAACAAACTAGAATATACATGGCATAGATTAAATTTCGCTTAGATCTAAGACGACTTATCGATTGAAATATCCATTCTATTGGTAATAAACAAAAAAATACAAGTATCCAGACATTTGAAAAACCCATTACAAAACTTGGCTGAATAGCTATCCCATAAAAAACAATTGCAACAAAGCCAAATAGTGCTTCTAAGATTTTCGTTTTATCGAAGTTTACATAAGTTAGTATTAATCCCGATCGTCTGGTTAAATAAACTATTAATAATATAACTCCAATAGGTGAAATTATAAAAAATGCTTTTCTATAAATAAGGTCATATATACCAGAAATTAATAAGTCATAATGATTAAAGCTAAGTTCTATGCTAGAAAATTTACTAATAACAACAACTAAGGCAATGACAGACCCAAGTAAATTATATTTTATCCATTGTTTTTTAAACCAAATAGTTTTTTCATTTAAGAAGAGCTTATAACTAATAAACATGCTTAAAGGTATCAATAAAATATTAATTGAATCTATAGAAGTAAGGTAACATCCTACCAGGCCTGTAAGTAAGCCAGATCGATATGTTCCACTCCTCATACTCCATAGAATTGACCACACCCATAACATCGTTACAGTCGTAGAAATCGTTGAAAAATAGTCATCAACAAGTATCCTAGAAAAACTCCATGTACTTAGAATTGCAAATACGCCTAACATAGATAACCTTCGAGAGAAAAAGTACCTTGCAAAACAATAAAAGCACATCAAATAAATTCCAAGACCAAAAAAATAAAAATGAAAACACCAAATCAAATTATAAAGCTTAGGAAAGATTGAAAATGGATAATATAGAACTTCTAAATATCCCCAAAACATATAACTAACTTTCTGTTCAGGGTCAAAATAAAGCTTTAGTGCTTCAGTATTTTCAAAAAAAGATAACTCTGGCAAAGATATCATAAAGGTTAAAACTGATAGTATAAGAATTGTTTTTTCAAATGAGTCTAAATAGCGCATTTCCCCAAATTGACCGGCCATAGATTCCTCGATAATCTTTCCTCTTGTTGGCCATGAATAAAAAATACCTAAAACACTAAAAAAGGTCCAAAACACAATTCCTAATAATTCGTTTGGCAAAAGAGAAAATAAACTAAAAAGTATCATCATAATGATACTTCCTAATACAAGTCGGTAAACTATTCTCTCCATAGAGGAGTTCGCACGATAATAAATTTTTAGCCTATGATCTATTTCCTTTCCAAACAAATACCACTGGCTACTCATAAATAAGATATAAGCAAGCATGATAACAGACTGAAAAAGCAGGTTAAATTGCATGGTGTTTTTAATCCAGAGTGGAATACACAAGAATGAGAAATAGGTAACTAACCGAATTATAAAGAATTTATATTTTAGTTTTAAATAATCCGATCTTTTTACTAAAGTTTCTTCCATAATACCCGACTAGTTTAGTGTGAGTTGGTTATATAATCTTCTCACATCCCAACCCTAATTCATCCTAATTAAGGCCCCTACCCAGGGCCTTTTTTTTATAGCTCTCATTGTATCTTAGAATCTACCCTATTGCATCATATTCTTAGTATGATACTCTATAACTAGAATACCCCTGTAGTACAAGGTAGTACTAATCAGGCATCAGGAGGATGATTTGGGTATAGCTTTTGGTTCAATAAATTCCGGACTTCCTAAGGATATCGTCCAGCAGATCATTTCTGCTGAAAAAATTCCTATTCAAAAAATGGAAACGAGAAAGGGAAAAATTGAAAACAAGAAATCCTTACTTTCTGACCTCATGCAAAGAGTGGAAGGGCTTCGTGGCGCTGTTTACGCCAATAAATCTGAAAGAAGTTTTCGTGAATTTTCTGTCAATGTTAGTGGCGATGGAATAAGTGCAACTGTTGATAAAAATATTGCGGAACCAGGGTCATACCAAATTGAAGTTCTACAACTCGCTCAAAAATCATCTGCTATCTCCAATGGAATTGAGGATAAAGACAATACATATCTAGGTGTAGGGTACTTACAATATGAACTTCCAGATGGAACAACTAAGGAAGTTTATATCGATGAAGATCACTCAAGCCTAACGGGATTAGCAAAGCTAATCAACCAAGATTCAGAAAATGGGATGAAGGCAACGGTAGTAGATTCAGGAGATGGAAGTGATAATCCCTGGAAAATTATTATTACTCTTGACGAAACAGGAGATGGGAATAAGGCAATGTTTCCTAACCTATACCTAGTAGATGGGGAAGTTGATATTTGGTTTGATGCAGAAAGAGAAGCACAAGATGCTAAAATTAAGCTTGATGGCTTTGAAATAGAACTTCCAGCAAACAAAACAACAGATCTCATTACAGGTGTAACCCTAGATTTAAAAAAAGCGAAACCTGGTGATGAGCTTACTTTAGATATTTCTGAAGATACTGCAAAAATGACAGACAAAATTGATGATCTTGTCACTAAAATGAATGATGTCATTAAGTTCATTAAAGAGCAAAATCAAATGGATGAAACAACTGATACATCAAGAACACTTGGTGGAGATATTACACTTCAAACACTGGAAAGTAGACTTCGCTCTACTGTATTTGCAGGTGTAAAAACTGACTGGGGATCAAAAAGAATTGGTGACCTTGGTCTTGTCTTTCAACGTGATGGTTCCTTAAAGTTAGATAAAGATAAGTTTCAAGGTGCCCTTGATGAAAATCTTAAAATGGTTACCCAGATTGTTAACGGTCAATACTCAATAGAAAATGGTAAAATAAATGGATTTATCGATAACGTAGAAAAACTCGTTCAAGATGCACTTAAAAGACCTTCAGGAATTCTTCATTCAAGAAAAGAAGGACTAGAGACCAAAATTAGACAAATTGACACTCGAATTCAAACTAAAGAAAGACAAATAAAAAGAAAAGAAGAAAATCTCAAAGCAAAATTTGCACGCTTAGAAGAGACAATATCAAGAATCAAAACACAAGGAAGTGGACTAGCTGGTTTAGCTGGTGGTGGATTTAATCCAGTTCAACAACTAGGTTAAGGAGTAAAAAATGAGTTACGGTTTAGGTGCTTACAAAAAAACCTCAATTCAAACAGCAAGTAAGGAGCAAATTTTACTTATGCTTTATCAAGCTGCAATAAAGAATTGTAAAAAAGCCATTGAGGGAATTAAAGAGAAGGATGTTCGAAAAAAAGGTGAACACGTTGGTAAATTACAGGATATCGTAATTGAACTAAATAATAGTCTTGATTTTGAAGTTGGAGGTGATGTCGCACGAGAACTTGCCTCACTCTATGATTATATTATTTACTCAAGTACTCAAGCTAATATTAAGATTGAAGTGGAACCATTGGAAGGATGCTTAAGAGTTCTCACAACTCTATATGATGGTTGGGCACAAGCTATTAAATCACTTAAAAACGAAAAAGCGGGGAATGCGTAATGAAAACAACTCATACACAACTTATCGACTTTTTAGATAAAGCATACCTCCTTACTCAGGAAGCACTAAAAGCGGTTCAAGTTAAAGACTACAACAAGCTCAATGTTATACTTGATAACAGAGAGAGAGCAATTAATATTGTTAACAGTTTATCTGAAAATCTTGCTCTTCACTATCAAAAAGCGAACCCTCAACTAGTAAAGGAAATAAATAACCAGGTAACTCAGATTATTAATAAAATTGCTTCACTAGATGAAATCATAGAATCATGTTTAGAGTTTGAAAAAAATAAAACACAATTTGAAATTGCAAAAACGTTTAAAAACAAAGAAAATTTAAAAGGTTACAATTTAAACAATTTAAAATAATTTAAGGTGAGTACGATTATGGATGAACGAAACTCAAACTATCAATTAACAACATCAAGAAATGGGCTAACTGTTCCTGTTATTAATGGTATTTATTTACACTCTGTTTATAACCCAACAAAAGAAGCTGAAGCTTTTACGAAGGGGTATGAAACTGTTTTGAAACAGAAGAATCATGTCCTCGTATTTGGACTTGGTTTTGGATATCATATTGAGCAAATAGCAAAGAAACTTTTTACTGAGCACAGTGATTATGAAATAGTCATACTTGAAACTTCAAAAAAACTTATTGAAGACTTTAACACTACAAGACCCTTTGAAGATAGGCGCATATCTATCAAGTTCGCGAGTTCAATCGAAGAACTTTTTAACGATTGGCAATTTGTACAATTTCTCATGAAAAAACCAGCGATTATTAAGCATGACGCCTCTTTTGGTTTAAGCCGTGATTTTTATACTCAATTTCTTAGCTATCAAGCACCACAATCTATATCTCAATACAGTAAACTTTTACGAGCTAATGCTTCAGAATGGTTTACAGAAGATGATTCAAAAAAGTGTTTTGCAACTTATGTAGATGAAATAAAAAAATCACATGGTGCCATAGATAATCGTACATTTCATGCACTAACAATTAATGCAATCAAAAACTTTTCAAGCAAGGATGCTTAACATGAAAAATATACTTATTTCAAGCTTTGGAACAAGCCATGATTTTTTATCGCTTGCAGAACTAGCGAGTTCATTAAAAGTTCAATATCAAAATGTTAATATTGAGGTCGTAACTCAAAATGTTTACAAAAAAGATGCGACATTACTCAGAAATATTGATCGATTTCACTATATAGATATCGATAAGATGAATCAAATATTTTCCAATCCTCTCTATTCAGATGCTTTTGCAATAAACTATTACGCTGATATACAAAATGACATCTCAGACGTAAATTGGGATAGAGTTATTAATCATACGAATGATGATATAAGTTCATTTTTTCTTGCTACGTTTCAAGATACCACACTTGCTGGAACTTATATTAATCAGCAAGGCTTACCCAAAATGACATCTCGCTGGGCCATTTATCAAAACTATGTAGCATCCAGACAAAGTAGAATGACGATAGATAAAATCACCCTAAGAAATCACATTGCTCAGACACCTTATGTCACAGATGCTCAAAAAATTTATGAAAATGAAGAATATTCAGTAATGGCATCACAAAATTTTAATAGAATCAAGCAAATCAAAGGTAGCCTTGATACAAAAATTATTGGAATCAACCTTGAAGAAGGCTATGATCAATATCTTTTTGATGATAACTCTCTCAGACAATTAATTGAAACTCTTGAAGACTCAGAAGAATTTAAGCCGGTGCTTTTACT
>CAYFHZ010000030.1:0-14439 GCA_964342535.1 uncultured Bacteriovoracaceae bacterium
TTTCAAATTCGTATGTATTTGCTTGACCAGCTTCAGTTGTCCAATCAAGAATACCTGTTGCAGTATTAAAGCTTACTCCACTCAATGAAGAACAAGCATTAACAGCAGCAACGTTTGCATCAACAGTTGTGTCATAATAGCAAGAATAAGCTAAAGCATGTCCATCACTATCAGAATCACTTCCAGATACTCCAGCATCAATTGTCGAAATAGAGTCTGTTTCATAAAGACCACTTTGGTTCGAAATAGAGTCCAAAGTAGGAGAAGTATTAGCTAAAACTTCTATCGTAAAAATTTTTGCATCAGAACTTACTCCATCCGTAGCAGTAATACTAATTTCATAAATTGCTGCCTGAGATGATTCGGTAACCCAGTCAAGGACACCAGATGAAGTATTAAAACTTAAACCACTAAGTGATGTACAGGCATTGGTTGTGCTCACATTTGCATCTACAGTAGTATCATAATAACATGAATAGGTAAGTACATGACCATCTACATCAGTATCAGCACCTGAAACTCCAGCATCAATAGTTGTTATGGAGTCTGTTTCATATAACCCTGTTTGATTAGCTATTGCATCTAAAACAGGAGGATTATTAGTAATGACTTCAATCGTAAAAATTTTTGAATCACTTTCATAATTATCATTGGCAATTATAATGAATTCATATGTATTAACTTGTCCTACTTCTGTGTTCCAATCGAGAATACCAGTACTCGTACTAAAGCTTAATCCATTTAAAGTGGTACAGAGATTTGTACTAGCTACGCTAGAGTCAACAGTTGTATCATAATAACAAGAATAACTAATTGTATGGCCATCAGAATCGATATCGGAGCCAGCTTCACCTGCATCAATTGAAGTTATTGCAAAACCGGCATAAATACCTGTTTGATTAGCAATTACATCTAACACAGGAGCATTGTTAGCGAGAACTTCTATAGTGAAAATTTCACTATCCGTATCATAACTATCATCGGCCACAATTTTAAATTCATAGTTTCCTGCTTGTCCTCCACTTGTTATCCAATCTAAGATACCAGTGCTTGAACTAAAGCTTACTCCAGATAAGTCAGTACAGCTTTGAGATTCGTTAACATTATTATCAATCGTTAAATCATAAAAACAGGAGTAGTTTAGTGCTTCACCTTCGGCATCAACATCTGCACCAAGTTCTCCAGCATCAATAGTTAAGATTGAATTTCCTAAAATGACTGCTGCTTGGTTGTTAATTTCATCAAGTTTGGGTGCAGTATTTCCAACATTAACAATAAAAGCTTTTTGAATACCGTTGTACTCTGCAAATATTTCAGTCGAACCTTTATCTGTTGCTGTAAAAGTTGCACTAATTCCATCATTTAAAATAGTTAATGTGCCTGCTCCACCATAGCTACTCCATGTGGCAGTTAGATTTTCATCACTTTTTTTGAAATAAAGAGTGAGACTATCGCCAACAATAAACTCATCACTTGATTGAGAAAATTCACTACCAGCTTTTTGCGCTTCAATAGTATATGAAGACTCAGTGTCATTTAAGGCCAACTCAACTTTAGAGTCGCATCCTGTCAATACTAGAATAATGAATAAAGATATTAGTTTTAACATATTAATATTTTAACGGTATTTTAATAATATAAGTTTAATTTAATGTTATTCGTGTTATTTTAGGCCCTTAGGGACTTTCAGTATTGGCACTGATATTTAAAGAAATTGAATGTTGGCACATTTTATAGGCAGTACATTTTATATTCTAATTATATGATTATAAAGACAATAAAAAACCCTGTGCAAGACAGGGTTTTAATTGAAAAAAATGTGTATTATATTTTGTGGTTAAAACATATTAAGTTTTTTGTATTCATACATAAAATCTTTTACTTTGTGTATGAGTAATATTCTTTTGCTAAATTGGACAATGTTTATAGAGGCAATTATATTAGGCTTTTTTAATAATTGTTTCATTATATCTCCTGTCATTTAGGTATTGCCAGTTTGTTATGACAATTATCTCGTTTAGGCATTTTGCGGCCTTAGTTTTTTATGTAGATATAAGGCCATAAGAGCAAGTCCAAAACCAAAGTAAACATTAAAGTTCCAATTCCACTTAAGAATGAATGTATTTAAATAGACACCAATGACACCTGTAAAATATGCAATAAATACATTAAGTGCTGTAAGGCGAATCATTTTAAAAATAAGAACACCAAAGAAAATAGAGAGTAGAGAGCCTGCTGTCCAAGAAGTGATCTTTAATCCAAGTAATAATAGACCATCACTTTTTGAAGCAATATAAGCAACAAGCATAAAAATAACTGTAATTAAAAGAGTGTCAATTCTATACATCTTATTAATTATTTCAGGAGATTTATTTCTATGGTGAAAAATATCATTGTAGAAACAAGCACTGAGCGCATTAATACTTGAATCAAGTGTACTCATAGTTGCAGCTAAAACACCTGCAACCATTAAGCCTTTTATACCTGTAGGGAAATACTCTGTGATAAAATAAGCAAAGATTTTATCTGCCGGTAACTCAGGTGGAGACTGAACTTGATAATAACTCCATAGTAGCGCACCAATACCTAAAAATAAAAAGCCTACAGCAATTGATATGAAACTTGAAACAAATATAGAAAACTGAGCCCCTTTTAACGTTTTATTCCCAGTAAGTCTTTGGGCAAAATCCTGATCAACTCCATGTGTAGACATATCAAAAAGTATTCCCCCTAAGATTCCAATAAAAAATGGCCAAAGATTTGAAAAGTTAATAAATGCTGTTTTTCCACTAGCACTTGCTGTACTCATAAGCTCTCCCCATGATAGACCTGCAACTTGCGGGATCAGAAAATGGGCAATAATACCTCCTAGTATAAAAATACCCATCTGGATCATATCTGTTCTCACGACTGCTTTTAATCCACCGACTAAGGTATAGAAGAATGTGATTA
This sequence comes from uncultured Bacteriovoracaceae bacterium, assembly GCA_964342535.1. Classification (GTDB taxonomy): domain Bacteria; phylum Bdellovibrionota; class Bacteriovoracia; order Bacteriovoracales; family Bacteriovoracaceae. The sequence goes on from CAYFHZ010000030.1 coordinate 2,953, forward strand.
TACAAATGATACCAACGGCCAGATAAATATTAACATTAAAAAATTCAGCTACGAGAATAGACCCTGAAAAAAGCCTGACTCCAACGGCCAAAAACTTATTTAATGCATAAAATAAAGCAATAACTTTTTGGCCGCTTGGTACCCCAAACTTTGCCATAACACTATAAATAGTTATACCTTTATCATAGACAGCTGGTAGCATTATTTTAGCAATAAGTGCTCTTCCGATAATGGCACCCATATAAATTTGGACAAAGCTAAAGTCTTTTCCATATGCATAGGCCGGTATACCAAGAAATGTTAAAGCAGAAACTTCAGTAGCAATTATAGAAGTTAATGACTCAGGTACTGTAAGTGATTTTCCTGCAAGATATTGTTCTTGAACAAAATTGTCAGAATTTTTCTTTCTACTTGATTTGAATGCTAAGAAAAAAATCCCAATGAGGTAAATCACTATAACTAGGTAGTCGAGAAAGAGAATATTTTTATTCATTATATAGTTCCTAAGAGTTTTAGTTGGTTGTTAAAGCTATTTTATAAATTTAATTATACATTTTTAAACTAATCTTGAAAGTTTCCGATAAATTAAACGATAATTTTTACCAAGGATAAGGGTAAGTAGAAAAATGGAATTTAATATTAAGGGAATAAAATTTACCTTAGAGGATTTAGCTATCATTTCGTTAGTTGATTTGAAGCCAAATACAATCTCGACATCCCATCTTTTTTATCTTCTTGGAGCTCAAAAAAAACCTATTCTTCTTTTAAGGGCCGGAGATTTTATCGAGAAAAGTTTTATTGAAAAATATACACAAAAAGGTGTTCAGTCACTTCATCACTTACCGATTGTAAATGAGGAATTACTCGCTAAATATAAAAGCTTTTTGAATGATTTTAAAATGGCACGGAGACAAGTCGATCAACTTGAACTAAGAGATACAATTTTACTATCTGTCGTTGAAGACTTCTTGGCCAAAAATGATGAGTGTTTTTTGACATGGGTTATAGCTTGTTTTGAAACATTTTATTTTTTACCAAGTGAGTATGTTACAAAATATCAAGAACAAAGTATGGCGCTCTATACTAGGGCATTACTTGTTTCAAGTATGTCTACAATAGTTCTTTTGGCAAATGGTCATATAGATTATTTGTTTTTACGAGATTTTTTTAACTTAGCATTTATGATGGACTATGGACTTTTATCAGATGTGGGTGTTGATTACACTATGATTAGAGCGTGTGAACTTGAAAGGTCATGCCCAGGTGAAGGTATTTCATTTGTTGAAAAAAATTCTATTGGAAATGAGGAAAGTGCAAGATTCAAGAACCACCCATTGAGAAGTTTCGAAAAGATTATGTTGAATGAAGCATTATTTGTATATCCCGAAGTTATTGAAATGATCAAAATGCATCATGAGAAACAAGACGGGTCAGGGTTTCCAGAAGGCTATTTTTACTCCGGGTTAAGTGATACCGAAACTGTTCTTATTCTCTGTGATCATGTCATTCCATTTGAAGAATTTATTTTTCATCCTGGAGATGGTGTTAAAGTTCTACTTAATTCATTTGAAAGCATAAACGATATTGACCCGAATCAAAAACTTCCAATTCGAAAATTGATGAAACAATGGAATGCATTTATTGATTGGTTTAACCAGCAAGAAGGTAAAGTAGTAAGCGGATGACTGAAAGTAAGAAGATTTACATTCTTAATTTAGTTGATGAAATGGGAAGTTTCTTAACTTCTTACTTTGCGCAACCACAATTTGTTCTTCTGAAGCGAGATGAAGTTGAGAACTATGAAGCTTTGGATTATATATACTGTGATAGTGTTGCTTCCGGGATAGAGCTTGCAAAAGATTATGATGTTGTAAAAAATGAGATTGAAATTATGTCATCTAAATCATTAGGTGATTATAGAAGTTTTATATTGAATAATGGACGAATTGTTATTGATAAAAATGTAAATGAATCAATGGCAAATAAATGGATATTAGATAAGTTTTTTTCAAAAGAAACCAATATTCATTTAGATGAGCATTTTCCAAACCTTGAGCTAGCTGAAGGGGTAAAGATAACAAATCATTTACTTATGGGGCACTTTCTAGATGAGCTTTCAGTAAATATTTTTGAGAAGAATTTTAACCTTGTTCCAGTGAGGAGCTTTGTCGATCATACAATTTATTATTACACTTATTTAAGACAAGCGGGACTAGCAGGTGTTCCATATGAGATTGAATATGGAATGAATGATGAATTTTTAGCAATTAATATTCATGTATCTGTTAAAAATTTTGTAGCTGAATATATTATGGATTCTTTTGGAAGCGTAAATTCGCAAGATCCATTGAAGTATTTACTTGGAGTCATTGCTAGATCTTGTGACTTTTTAGATGTCAGCTATATTGATAATCCTAATAAACTTGCTCTCGTTGGTATCTTCTACAGAGAAAAATCAAGAATATCGCAAGGTATTGCTTTTAATCATGTTAAAACATCAGCTCAAGTAGTTCAAAATATTGAAAATAAAATCAAGCAGTTTAGATCTACTGAGGAGCGAAAAAATGAACAAGAACAAAAACAAAACAAATTAGCAAACTCAAAGCTTCCTGGAGGGCTTGCAGAGTCTTCTAAGCCCTTTGATGCGAGTAGTGATCTTGCCAGTGACGAAGAGCTTGTAAGTAAAATCATCAATTTTATGGTACATAACTTTGAAGAACACTACCCAGATAATGATTTGTCAGATTTCACTGATTATCATTTTGAGGAGTTTGCAGCAAATTTTCGTCCGGAGGATTTGATTCAAAGGCTTAGTGATGATGATAAATTAAATCTCATTGAGAGAATTAGAAAACATAACCTTGTAAAAGCGTATAGTAATGAACTAAGTAGGGTAAGAGAGAGTATCGCATCTGATGGCGAAATGATTAGTCAAGTTAATCAAACAATGGGTGATGGATTGGCTGAAAAATTAAGTGAGAAATTTTCACTTGGTGATATTAACAAAATGCTTAATGCCAATATCAATGCAAAAGATGAAGAAGTAGTTGAAGGTCATCCCAAGATGACTGTTTTTGGTGAGTTTATACCCTCTGTACAATCTAATGACTTAGGAGATAGTTTCGAATCCATATCAAACCCTTTTGACGACTCTGTTGTTCCTTTGGGAAATCTAGATATCACACTAGAAACAGATACTTTGGCAGAAATTGATTCACTTGTTCCAAATATGGAAGAAAGTACGTTTTCACCTGACGATAATGATCTGGGGGCAACGCTAGTTCCAGATATTAGTTCATTTATATCAGATGATAATCAAGCGATCTTTGGTAGTGCCTTAGAAAATTCTCTTCAAGAGTCAGTCTCTGGACTAATACAATCAGATAATGATTCTCAAAAAGTAAATGGAAAAGATCAAAATCCAGATGAGATAACCAGTATAAATGGCAGCTTTGATGAAGAAGAAGGTGTTATAAAAATTGGTGGTGGTCCTGATGATCCAGAAACAGCTACTGTTGTTAGTGGAGGAAAAGAAGCTGCAGATGATTTTATGCAAAAAATCTCTGGTCTTTCTGATGATGACAAAGGTCTTTTTATGACAAGTTTTAGTAATTCCTTTGAAACAAATGTAGATAACAAGAATTTTATTTTTAGTTCTGGGGACAAAAAAGATAGAGAACATAGCTTAAGAAGATTTGTTAAATCAAGTCTAGATGAACAAGCTAAACTTGATCCTGGGCTAAAAGCATTTTTACACAAAGAAGCACCAAAGGAGCTAGATAAAGGTCTTAGAAAATATGCTGCCAGTCTTGAAAAAAATATTTCAGAACTTTCAGATAAGGAATTAAAAGACTTTCAATCTGGCGAACTTCCAAAAATAATGGGAGATTTGCTTCTTGATGATGAAAAAATAAAAGCTTTCAAGAATGATTTAGAAAATTATTTTGTTGCAGACACATCAGAAACTAATTTAACTAAGCTACAACAGAAATTTAAAGATAAGCTAGAAGCAAAGCTAAGTGATTTGAATGGTTTAAGCATTGAAAATGGTAATTATATTATTGATGAAGGAGTGACATCTCAAGCCGAAGTTCAGAGAGTTGTAAAAGATGTTTTTAAAGAGACCTTTATAGAAGAGATGTCGATTGAATCTCTTTCTCCTCAAGAAATTAAAGAGAAAGAAGCACTGATAGTGAAAGATCTTTCCGTTATGATGGGAGTTTCTGAAGAAGAGCTAAAAACCGTTGTAGGTGAAGTTACAAAACGAGCCCTCGATAAAGAACTTGAACTTGTTCAAAGTAAAATGGGTGAAAGCTCAGAAGATAATGGACTTTCAAGTGAGACAAATGAAACAGAAACAGTTTTACTTGAAAAAGTGAAGAAACTCTCAGATGAAAACCAGTCTTTAAAAACAAATATAAGTGCGCTCCAGTTACAATTAGATACAGAAAAGCTAACTTCTAAAACTTTAAAAGAGGTTGAGAATCAAGCAGCAAGTGGTATTGATGATATTGTAAAAGCTTCAAAAGAAGAAGGCTTAACTCATGTTGAAAAGAAGCATGTCATGGATGAGTTAAATACAAAAGAGCATTTGGATCCAGAATTTGTTAATAAAGTGCAAAAGGCACTCGATAGAGAAAGTGATCTTATTGAAAAAGTTAAGGCGTCAGAAGTTCAGTATAAAAAGCTTCTTATCGAAGGAGAGAAGAAAGATTCCTTATTTAAGGCTGAATTAGCAAAAGCACAAAGAGGAATGAAAGCAAAAGAAGTAGTTCTCGATAATGCCAAAGAATCTATGAAAAACTTAATGGAGAAGAAAAATAAAGAGATTGTTGGATTAAAATCAAATATTAATGAGCTTAATCAAAAACTTAAAGATGATAAGTCTGAAGCTCTAACTCAGCAAGTAAAAGCTGTTACAAAAGATAATGAAAATCTGCAACGAATGGTTGATATATATCGTACAAAAGTTGATTCATTGGCAAAAAATATGGAAGCTCAAAAAAAATCAGATAGTAGTGATAATTTGAGTGAGGAGAATAGAAATTTAAAACGACTTAAAGCTCAGTTAGAAAATAAATTTCAAGCTGAAGTAAAGTTGAAAAAATCAATTGAAGAAAGATATCAAAAATCAAAAGAAGAAGAAGTTAAGGCAAAGAATGAAGCTGTAAACTCAAAAGCAGAGTTGAAAACATTGCAAAGTCAAATTAAATTGTTGAAAGATCAAAACACAAAGCTTGTACAGTCAGTGGCAAATGCTTCGAAGAAATCTGTGCCGGAGCAATCTTCAAAAGAAGTTGATCAACTTACGGCCAAAAATAAAAAGCTACAGGAGAAACTTTCAGATATGACGAGAAAATTACAGCAATATGAAAGTAGTGATGTTTCTTCTCCTAAGATTTTAGAAGGGGCACAAGAAAGTAGAGATGCATTTTATGAGAAAAAAGCAGCGAAAGAATTGGAATTGGTGCGTTCTCAAAATGAGCAATTACAATCCAAGATACAAGAATTGGTAGATAAATTAAAGAAAGCTGATGAAGCGGCCAATGCATCTACAAGGTCTGGTGACGATAATAAGAGTCCAAATGAGAAACGACTTGAGCAAAGTGTCAAGAAAATGAACTCAGAGCTTTCTAAGGCCAGAGATGAGGCTTCAGAGAAGAAAAAAGAGGCCATTCAGTACAAAGCTGAAGTAAATAAACTAAAAAACAAAATCTCAATGCTTGAAAGAGAAGCTCAGAAAAATAAAAAGAAAGCAGCTTAATTTTTTTCTTGTCATATACAAAAATAGTCTTTATAAATAATCTTACGTTTTTCATTGCCGTAGTGGTGGAATTGGTAGACACGCTAGACTTAGGATCTAGTGCTCACGCGTGGGGGTTCAAGTCCCTCCTACGGCACCATAAATCAACTATGATTCTTCTTCTTTGATTCTTCTTTTTTTTTGAATGCTTTTTTTTTATCAATTCCCAAAAACTCTTTTAGAGGATTATGAGTGCTTCCACAGTTTTTACATTTTAGCAGAGTCCATTCAAATATAATGTTTCCAAGGCTTGTAACTACAGTCTTTGACCTTTTATCTGATTTATTTAAGTGAGCACATCTGCAGCATTTGGCTTCACCAGAACCTTTTCAGTACTAAACCACCGTATTATCTAAAAAAGAAATTAGAAGCTTTAAAAAGCGAGATATGTCTTCGCTTTCAAAGAGAGTTTTAGTCTCTAAAGCTAGTTCATCAAAAGAAAATGATAATCCTGATAAACAAGTCTTGATATTTAGAGCAGTATTTTTATTGATCATAGGCCTTCCTTGGTATTGGTTGTATAAGTGGTATTATATAAATTTAACCAGTTAGGCCTAGGTCTTTCAAAAAATTCGTATTCTTTTTCGACACTTTTAATTTTTGTACGGAAAGATTTCAATGGATCTGTCGCACAATCAGATTATCCCATAAGATTTATCTAAATTAAATATTAACCAAGTTTCAAACTCAGGTGACGATTTACACTACACTTTTGGGACAAGATCGGTTTTTGTGCAAAGAGGTTATGTATGAAGAAAATTATTTTATTATTTATGTTAGGGATAATATCTCTTAGCTCACATGCAGAGAGTTCAGTAGAAAATATTCACTCATATCTTAACTCGCTAGAAGGTGTAAACATTGTTGATATAAAAGAAAATCAAAATGAATATAACGGAACGTATTATTTCTACAAATGTGATGCTAAAAATATAGTTAAAAGTTTGGCTAAAAATCTTTTAGATAAAACAGGTACTACTGTGAACTTTAAAGAAGGCTCTTCATGCGAAGATTCAAGACTAAATTCACCAATAAATATTTTGGTAAATCTAAAAGGTTCAGCTGTAAACTTTGAATGTGATAATTTCGGCTATGGAGGTCAGCTCCTGTGTATATTAACACCTATTGACGTGCTACATGTTGATTAATAAAAGTTTTCAACTTTAAAAATTGATTTAAAGTAACTGTTTTTAAATGAAAAAATTTACTTTAGGCAAAACTAAATCTGAGGCTCAGGATAAAATGTATAACCAATGCTCTAACTTAGTCGGATCGATTGTTCTGTCAAACTCACATGGGAAAAATGAATATCCTAAAACTGTAGTCCTTGCTCCAGATGCATGTGACTAACTCTAAACCACTAGTTTTTTACTGGGAGCTTGCACGTCAACTCTCAGAAATGAATTACAAAAATATAATATGGTCGAGAAAGACAGCTTTTTTGACCAAGATAAAAAAAGAAATTATTAACAAAATATAATTTTAAATCATTAATTAAATGAATAGGAGAACAAAAATGAAGAATTTATTATTTGGGTTAATTTTATCATCTTTAGGATCAACAATAACTCTAGCAAATGAAAGTAATAAGTATTGTAACTTATATATTGAAGAATTAGCACAAAAAATAAATTACGATGAGTCTGATCTGCGATTTAGTAATGGATCAAAAATTAAAATTTTTCCAGAGAACCTTACCGGAGCTCAAAAAAAACTCCTACAAGCTATTAAGATGAAGAAATACGACGTTACAAGGCAGAGTGACGCATCTGTATCCCTAAATATAACTTCTAAATGTTCGAAATTTGAAACCTTGTATTATTTTGGTATTGATTACGCAACATCATTTTGTGAGTTAGCAGATTGGAAAATAACACTTACTGACTTGAATACCAAAGAAGTTTATGAAGATTCTATAGAAATATCTAAGTCTGCATTCTTTGCTACACGTTTTACTACAGAAGCTAATGACAGTTCGAGACAAGCTAATGTCCTAGAGTCTCTACTTCCCGAGTGTAAATAAAGCTAGTTTTAGTAGAGGAGTTGTTCGATAACTTTCAAAAATAATAGCAAAAATGAAAATTGAGTAAGAAAGATATTTTAATCGCTCAAAACACGAAGAGACAAAGAGTCTTAAGATAAGTAGTTTTAAAGAACTATTACTTAAATGAATGGAGAATATTATGAAAAGCTTATTTTTAGGTTTAGCAATTTTAGCTTGCTCAAGTGCTTTTGCTTCATATAACGTTTTATTGGAGCAAGATATAACAATTGGAAACTCTTCTTGCCAAGAATACCAAACTGAATTTCATAATACTTTGGTAGATGTTAAATCATTTTTGGATCAAGCGTTGAGTAGCACATCTCATTATTATTTAAATAAATCATTAGGTGTAAACGCATTTATCGATCAACGAGTTGATAAAATTGATTATTTAAGTATGGGAAATAATAGGATTGGAGTCATACTATATAAGTGTATTAAGTCTGATGAATCAAAAAATGATGAGTCAAAAATAATTCTCTCAGAAAAGATAAGGTTAAGAAATAGTCAATGTTCTTCGGTAGAAACAAAATACTATGAAAGCTCAATTAGTGCTGATGACTTTGCTAAAGATTCATTTACATTTCTAAATCCAAACTCAACATCAGATCCGTCCTTGAGATATGGATATAATAAAAATACATTAAGCACAACATATCTGAGAACTAAAGATGATAATATTGGTGCATTATTTACATATTGTTCGGATGCGGATCAAGCCTCGAATGTCTTAGACGGAGTTGAAGTTGGTACAAATGATAATTCTGATCGACATAAAGCTCAAGCAGAAGAAAGAGAGTTTCAAGAAAGTTTAATTCATGAAATTGCAAAACAGAGACTTAATAGAAAAACTGTATATACTGTCAGATCTTCTAACAAAGTAGAAAGCTCTAAACAATGCAAGTCAAGATGGGTGTTTTTAGGAGAAGGAAGTATATTCAAAAGAGTCAAAAGAAATTGTGATTCTACTACAATCGTAGGAGATGGAGCAATCTTAAGAGTTATAAAACAGGACTGAGTCCCGTTAACTAGACAGCTCGTCCCCATATTTTCTGAACAGGACGATTAGCCGGTTTAATTTTAAATATTATGGCCTCGAACTCTTCGGGGCTTTTATACCCTAAAGACGAGTGCAATCTTTTCTTGTTATAAACTTCTTCAATAAATTTTGGCAAGCTTTTTACATGGAAACTCAATGTGAATGTCCTCAATGATTTCTCTGACCTCAAAGTCTGAGTATTTTTTAGAGGACTCCTTTGGTTTGTAATAATATGTGGCCCTAGATATTCCCATTACTCTACATCCCTCTGATATTGAGCCAAATTCCTTGAGGTGATCACGGATGAACTGTCTTTTCTGTTCGATGCTACATGCGGCTTTTTTTAAGAGCTGGTTTTCTAGGTATTGAGAGCCAATCTCCTTGGTTAATTCATCAACTTTTTCTTTTCTTTTGGAGGATACTTGTTAAGTACTTCCATAAACATCACCTAATAGCTTCCTACCTTAATTATTATATCAAAAGGCAGTGCTAATTGGGTTGTTCATTAATTAGGGAAAAGTTGTCTAGTCATAGGGGCTCACTCTAATGTTTTTTGTTTCGAACAAATGAATGCTCATCAATTCCAATTGTTTTACCCCATGGGTTTTGAATCTTTCTCACTTCAAGTTCTGCGTGTTCATAATAAGCGGTATAAACAAGCCAAGATGGGCAGCGACATTTTTTTTGAACCCTTTTTAAATCAGCAAAGTTGGTTGCACACCAAAGAATGTGCTTTCTAAATCTAGTTGTAGATTTACGGCCTTTCACTATTCCTTGAATTGGTTCTGTGAATGGTTTTTTGCAATCATTGACTAGAATTATATCCTCTTGATAAATAAAGGCATATTTAACCCAGTAGAAAACAACAGCCCTAAGCTGTATGTTATTAAGTGACCTATGAAAACACTTGCAACATATCTATTTTTATTTGCTTATGGAGTTAAGTCTTTTTCTGCAGAAATGTGTCAAAGTGAGGGCGATTACTTTTCATTCTTTAGCAAGCCTACTTGCGAAGAGATTCTTGAGTCAGAATATCCTTGTGACAAAGACAATTCTTATGATCCTGAGATTTGGTATCCAAATTCTATTAAAGAAAAAATAAATTCTCTTAACAAGATTTGGAATACAAAACTTGATCCCTTTTCAAAATCATCGAACTTCTTGCTAAATAACGAAGAAGTAAGAAGTTGTATGATCGACAAACTAGAAGAAAAGCATTCTTTTAAAAATTACGATCAACTAGAATTGAAGGGTTTAGAAGGCTTAGCCAAGCTGCAAAGAATTATTTCTGATAGTTCACTCATAAACTATGGTATGAGTTTCCCTTTCTTCATAACTTCAAATAGGATCATAGCAAACCATAAAGAACAGTCGAAAGAAAACCTCTCAGAACAAAATTACTGTTTTCAAAATAGTAAATTTAAGCAGATTAACGAATCTAATAAAGGAGAAGTGATATCTTTTTCAGAGCTAAGAGAAATATTAAAAGAGTCTAAAATCGATAACTTATACCCTTCGAAAAACTATCCTTCTAAGGTTACTGTAGATTCGCATTCAATCTCTTATCTTTGCCAGTTTACAGATGATGTTAATGTTGTTGATAGGTTAAAATACACTTACTTAAAAAACTATAATAACTACTCCCAAGACTTAAAAAAACCATTAAAAGAGCTGAGAGAAAATGATGAGATTGAATCTACATCAAACTCAATATTAAATGCAAACCTTCATTTTTACTTTAATAGTTGCGTTTATAATAAAGTCTTATCCCCTCTGGCGAAAGAAATTTTGCACGGTGAAGATATGAAAGCTTCGAAGATAAAAGCCAGTAAAGCCTATAAAAGATATATCGATATCTTTCTAGGTAGTTTGACGAAAGAGTGGTCATTTGAGCTACCTTATACGGGCTTTAATACAATAAATTCTATCCTCAGTAACATTGGAGATAATCCTTTGTCCTCAGAGTCAAAAGAAACGCTGATGGAAGTAGCTAAAAAATATACTTCGTTGACTTATGATTTAGATGAAGAATTTACCAAGACAAATTATGACTTTGAAAGCATTAATGGAGCTCACTGGTACAGTGGAAGGGTTTCACTGGATGTCTCTTCGGTTTTGTATGGAGCTAAAAATCCATTGGCACTTGAGGTCTTAATAGCTCATGAAATAGCCCATTTTTATACAATTGGATTAGACGGTAATTTGTTTTACCATAAGAAGCTTTCGTCTGAGTCGCAAAAATATATGAAATCTAATTATGGCTTTTGCTTATATGGAGACAAAGAAAAGAAAGCAAAAAATGGATACGATGAGGATCTAGCTGATACTTTAGGAAATATATACTTCAATTTGTTGAATCCTGAGTTAACGAGAAACGATGTAGACAGCATAATTAACTTTTATTGCCATCTTACAAAGGGTAGAGAGGTTAGGTCTACTCACGGCCACTCTGGTAGAAAGGATAGAGCATATCGTTTTATAAAGTATAGCAAATCTGCACAGAATTTGCTCGGCTGTCGGATAAAAGAACCTGTATGCCAAATCAAATTTAAGTGATTTTATGTCAAACTTCTTTTCCTTTGATAAATACGTCAATGCAAA
>CAYFHZ010000031.1:0-14431 GCA_964342535.1 uncultured Bacteriovoracaceae bacterium
GGCATGAGAGCCTGCAAGCAGTGGCGACTCAAGAATTCAATGTGATCCAAGTGGTGAATGCTATGTTGTAGGAGTACATTCATATAGTTCAACTCATCTAGATGATGAAGGGCAAAGAACCCAATATTTTGATAAATATACGGATTCATACCCTAATGGCGCTTCAAGTTCTAAAAACTTCATACATATTCTTGAGCAGATCAAAAAATTAGAAAGAAAATAATTTTTCAAATAGTATGAATTTGATATGATGTAGTTCGTTATGAATGCATTAGAAAAAAACCAAAAATACTTTATGGCCGTTACAGTAGCAATAGTTACTGTTGGTCTTATAATGGTACTTTCAGCAAGTTATATGTTCTCAAAAGAAACTTTTGGAACACCAACACATTTCTTTTTTAAGCAACTCATTTATATTTTAGTGGGAGGTCTTGTCGCCTTTAGTATATCTAAAACTAAAATGGGTTTTTGGTATAGAAATATTTATTTATTTAATGGTGCGGCCATATCTATTTTATTGTTAACAATGACACCTCTAGGTTTATCTATTAAAGGGAGTCAAAGATGGCTTTCTTTGGCAGGTTTTAGCTTTCAACCTGGCGAAATTGTAAAGTATAGTGTCTGCCTAACTGCTATATTTTACTTCAATCACTATTATAAATACTCAATTAAAGAAAGGTTACTGAACTCACTTCACTTTCTTATCCCACTAGTCCTTTTACTAATACAACCAGACTTTGGGACTTTCACAATCTCAGCAATTTTAATTGCTTTTGCATGTTTTTTATCAGATTTTCCACGAAAGTATTTTTGGTCTCTGCTCGTTTCAGGTATCTTTGCGGGAGGGGCCTTATTAGTCGCAGCGCCTTACCGAGTTAGAAGATTACTTGTGTTCTTAGATCCGTGGAGTGACCCTCAAAATAGTGGTTTTCAAATTATTCAATCATATTTAGCTTTTGCAAATGGTCATATATTCGGACAAGGAATTGGAAATTCTAATGAAAAATTATTCTATTTACCTGAAGCTCATAATGATTTCATTTTAAGTGTTATTGGTGAAGAATTAGGGTTTATTGGCATCTTTGCTGTTGTTTTATTATTTTTATCTTTTACTTTTTTTGGTTTTAAGCTTTCACTATTTCCAAGATCTAGAGTTAATAAGCAAATAATTGCGTGCTTTGTTTTTGCGATTTCAATGCAAACATGTCTCAATATGGGTGTGGTATTAGGGTTATTACCAACAAAGGGTCTCAATCTTCCATTTGTATCATCGGGTGGTACATCTTTGATTGCAAATTTAGTAGCAATAGGAATTATATTTGCTAGCCTTAGTGAAAAATCTCAGGTTCTCACCGATGACACTGAAGATTTATTTACTCAAAAGGTCATTTCATAATGGATAATATTTTTATTGTAGCAGGTGGTACTGGAGGGCATATTAATGCAGCTCTAAGTTTAGGAGATTGCTATGGTGAAGAATATAATATTCATTATCTAAGTGGTACGAGATACCTTGATTATCAACTTTTTAAAAGTTACCAATGTAAACATCTGTCAAGTAAGCCTTTAAGAACAAAGAACCCTATCACTCTCTTAAAAAATATCACTTTAAATTGCATAGTATTTATCCAAATTATGAAGCTTTATTTAAATAAAACCCCAAAATTTATAATTGGTTGTGGTGGGTATGTTTGTGGTCCGACTTTACTTGCAGGCAAAATTTTAGGTATACCAATATTTATTGTAGAACAAAATGCAGTGGCCGGTTTAACAAATAGGTTATTAGCAAAAATCGCTAATAAAGTTTTTACAAATTTTGAAAAAACCAAAGGCTTAGAAAATTGTACTAGTGTAATTGTTGCAGGTAATCCAATAAGGTCTCAAATTCAAGATTCAAAAATAGATGAGGTGAATAACAAAATTAATCTCTTAGTTTTTGGGGGAAGTCTTGGTGCTACACAGATAAATAATATCATTTATAAATTGATAGACGACTGGAAAAGTACTCACTTAAATATTGTACATCAAGTAGGTAAAGGAAATCTTTGCGAGACAACTAGAAATTCAAATATAAATTATAATCAAAAAGAATATATCGAAGACATGAGTGAGGAGTATCAAAAATCTCATATCATTCTTTCAAGGGCCGGAGCTTCTACTATCTCAGAATTAAGGGTTGTAAAGAGACCGTGTATTCTCATTCCTTATCCCGCAGCAACAGATAATCATCAATGGTATAATGCGAAAGAATTAAAAGAAGAAAATTTAAGTTATATTGAAGTTTTAGATCCCAATGTTGATGAAAATACGTTATATAAACAAGTTGTTGAAGGTTTAGAAAAAATAATAAATGAAGGTCTGTTTTATCAGAACAATCTTAATGAAAAGCCAGCAACTGAAAAAATTAAATCGGAAATAGAAAAATATGTTCGGAGTAAGTAAAGAATTAAAAATACACTTTATTGGAATTGGTGGAATAGGTATGAGTGGTATCGCAGAGATATTACTTAACCTAGGATACAAAGTAAGTGGATCTGATCTAAGTGAGAGTCAAAATGTTACTAAGTTAAAAAAGCAAGGTGCAGAAATCTATATTGGGCATAAGGCTGAGAATATTAATGAAGTGCAAATTGTTGTCTATTCCTCTGCGATTGATGCTTCAAATCCTGAAATACAAAAAGCACAACAAACGAAAATTCCAATTATTAAAAGAGCTGAAATGTTAGCTGAACTTATGCGGTTAAAATATGGAATTGCGATTGCTGGTTCACACGGTAAAACGACTACTACAAGTTTTGTTTCGACAATTTTTAAAAAATTAGATCTAAAACCTACTTGTATTGTGGGGGGGATAGTAAAAAATTTAGGCAGCCAAGCTGTAAATGGTGATGGGGAATTTCTCATTGCAGAAGCAGATGAAAGTGATGGATCGTTTTTGTATCTTAACCCGATAATGAGCGTTATTACAAATATAGATAATGACCATCTTGATTATTATAAAACGACTGAAAATATTCATAATGCTTTTACTGAGTTCTCTAATAAAATACCTTTTTACGGAAAAGTTGCTTTAAATGGTGATGATCCTGCATCAATGGAAATAATTAATACTATTAAAAGGCCGTATGTCACTTTTGGTATTGAAAATAACAATTTAGATTATCAGGCTATTGATATAAATTTTGATGAAAATGGCTCATCCTTTACTGTTGTATATGATGAAAATAAATATGCAGTAAGAATAGCATTGGCGGGAAATCATAATGTCCTAAATGCACTTGCTGCGATAGCTATTTCCCATGAATGCGGCTTAGCTTTAGTTGAAGTTACAAAAGCGATTGGAACTTTTGAAGGAGTGGCGCGAAGATTTGAAACTCTTCATAATAAAGAAGATTTTATTATCGTGGATGATTACGGACATCACCCAACAGAAATAAAAGCAACTTTGAAGACAGCTAAACAAAAATATCCACAACATGAAGTCCATGTGATTTTTGAGCCACATCGTTACTCAAGAACGAAAGAACACTGGGATGATTTTATTCAGAGTTTCACAGATGTTGATGAGGTTTATATATCACCTATTTATGCTGCGAGTGAAAAACCTATTGAGTATATAGATTCTGAGATTTTAGTAAAAAAAATTAACGAACACTCTAATAATGCATTTTATTTACCTAATTGGGATAATCTTGAAAAAATGTTCAATGAGAGAAGAGATAGTAAAGTTGTTCTTCTTTCTCTAGGTGCAGGTGCTATTAGTAGAGTCGTTAGAAAAAAGATTGAGTCATGGGCAAGTTCTCAGACCTAATTGGGGAAGATACATTACTATATGAAAATATAAGTTTAGAGAAATATACAACAATTAAACTTATCGCAAGTGGAAATGTACTTATAGTACAATCTGAAAAAGCGCTGGAGAAATCGCTTAAAGTTATTATAAAAAATCAATTTACATATCAAATGATCGGTTGGGGATCAAACCAAGTTCTAACGGGAAATAAAGATTTATATATAAAATTAGATTTTCCTAGGACAAAAGAGCTTTCTGAATATAGAGAAAAATATAATCTTTCAGCAACGACTTCATTAATATCAATGACAACTGCTGCAAAAAAATTTGGTCTTAAAGGTTGGGATGTTTTTACGGGTATCCCTGCAAGTCTGGGGGGAGCAATTTTTATGAATGCAGGTACTTCACTTGGAGAAATAGCTCCGCTTGTTGAAAGTGTCAAGATCATAACAAAAGAAGGCAAAGTACAAACAAGAGAATTGAGCATTACTGATTTTGAGTATCGTAAAAATAAGTTTTTAGAAAATGGGGAAATTATTCTTTCAGCGTCTATAAGACATTTTGGAAGAGATATGTCTTTAGCAAAAAAAATACAAGATTATTTAAGTTATAGAGAAAAAACTCAACCTTTAAAAACAAAAAACTGCGGAAGTGTTTTTAAAAATAACGGATCTTTTCGAGCGGGTATTACAATTGATCGTTGTGGTATGAAGGGCTATGGACAAGAAAATTTGTGTATTAGCTTCCAACATGGAAACTTTATAGAACATAAAGGTTTAGCAACATCTGAAGATTTTGAAGCTTTAACAGATAATATAATAGAAGAGTTAGAGCGATATAGTGGCCAAAAATTTGTGTTAGAAGTAAAAATTGTTTAAGATTATACTATGAAACTACTTATTTCATTTCTTATATTACTTCTTTCAATTAATGTACATGCAATTTCTAAGAAGTACTATGCTCATAAAGTTCAATACCGTACATTTTTTGGTAGTTGTCCATCTAAGGCCGTTGGACGATTGGCCTTAACCTTGATGAAAGAGTTTGAAAAAGAAAATTCTTTGTTGAGTGTTAAAAAGAAAATTGTAGACGATAAGCTCATAGATAAATATTTTCTATCTTCATATAAGGTTAATTATTCACCGGCAAAAAAAATGATCAAATTTCATTTTGAATGTCCAAAACCGTTACTAAAAGTACAAATATATAAAGAGAATGGTGATGAGTTCTACACTGCTATTTTAGTAGATTCAGGAGAGTTACTTGATCCTACGTACGAGGTACTTTTAAGAAGTGAAAAAAAATTATCAAAAGAGCTACCACACTTAGCTTTGCCTGCAGAAAAAATGAATGCAAATTATCATAAAGAAATAGCAAGTCTATTAAATAAGTTAGGGCCCAAATTTGAGAATAGAATCTCAGAAATTATCTTAAATGATAAAGCTGAATTAACCATAATTTTATCAGTTGGAAGAAAGCCTTCAAGTGCATTTCTAGGTACAGATTTTTGGGATGAAAAAGCTACAAAACTTCAAAAAATTGTTGAGTATATGAGTACAAAAAACTCAATTCCATCCGTTATCAATTTAACGAATTCTAAGAAAGCTGTTGTAAAATTTAAAAAGTAACCGATATAAAAATTCAGGTATTAAAAAAAAGTTGTCATCTTATTTTTCGACCTTTAGTATTTAATTAGGTGCAGTATTAGCACGAAGGTAACAAGACAGAATGATTCTGTGACTGTTTAAAAACAGTGAGAAAGGACTCTCTCATGAATGAAAAAAAGTTAATTGTAGCTTTAGATGTTGGAACCACAAAGGTTTGTACAACAATCGGCTTTCAAGATTCAAATGGATTCGAAATTGTAGGTGTCGGATCTCACCCATCATATGGCCTAAAAAAAGGCTCAGTCGTTAATATTGATAAAACAGTAAAATCAATTCATTCATCATTAGAAGAAGCAAAGCTAATGGCCGGAGTTTCTGATGTATATTCTGCGACAATTGGAATCGCTGGTAATCATATTTACTGTTTTAACTCAAGTGGCGTCGTTGCAGTTAAAGGAAAAGAGATATCAAATGATGATGTTGCTCGTGTTTTAGAAGCGGCAAAAGCAGTTCTTATTCCAAGTGATAGAGAAGTGCTTCATGTGATACCTCAGGAGTATAGAGTAGATAGTACAACGGGTGTAAAGAATCCGGTTGGGATGTGTGGTTCAAGACTAGAAGCACATGTTCATATAGTTACAGGTAAAACCCCACTCATACAGAATATCTTAAAATGTGTGGAAGCAGCTGGAATTAAGGCCAACGATATAATTCTACAACCTATTGCATCTTCAAGATCAGTATTGACGGCAGAAGAAAAAGACTTAGGTGTTGTTCTCATCGATATTGGAGGAGGAACAACGGATATAGCTGTGTGGAAAAATGGAAGTCTCATTCACTCTCAAATCGTTCCCGTAGGTGGTAATCATTTTACTAATGATCTTGCGGTAGCACTCAAAATTCCACACAATGAAGCTGAGCGAGTAAAAGTAAATCATGGTAGTGTCCTTGCGGAAAAATTAAATCAACAATCTCATATAACAGTACATGGTTTAAGTGGTACTAAGGCACGAGAAGTTCAATTAAGTGAAGTGGCGCAAGTGCTAGGAGCACGAGCTGATGAGTTATTTAATATTGTAAAAAAACAGCTGGCAGAAAGAAACTTAAATGATTTTATAACTGGTGGTTATGTTTTAACTGGTGGGGGAGCTTTGATAAAAGATCTCTCAGAGTTGGGTGAGTATATATTAGAAAAACCAACAAAAATTGGTTACCCAAGACCTTTTGGTGGAATGACTACAGTGATGCAAAACCCTAAATTTTCAACAGTTTTAGGTTTATTATTAGAGTCGAAAGTGGAAATAGATGCACATATTGCAAAAGATAAAAATAAAAGTAAGAATATAGAGGGCTCGACAGACGGTGATCTTATAAGTCGATTCAGCCATTCTCTTAGAAACGTCTTTAAAGAAATATTTTAATTTGGAGGAAATATTATGTTTGAAGTAGCTGAAACAACACAAGCTGACTTAGGTGCAAAAATTAAAGTTATCGGAGTTGGAGGCGGTGGATGTAACGCTGTAAATACAATGATACGCTCAGGACTTTCTGGGGTAGAATTTATTGTTGCAAATACTGATTCACAGGCACTTGCAGCCAATCTTGCTCCTATAAAAATTCAATTAGGAAATGATCTAACTAAAGGTCTTGGAGCTGGAGCAAATCCAGAAGTTGGAAGAAAAGCAGCTTTAGATGACTATGAAAGAATATCTGAATATATTGATGGTGCCGATATGGTGTTTGTTACTGCCGGAATGGGTGGTGGAACAGGTACGGGTGCCGCACCAGTTATTGCCAAACTAGCTAAAGAGCTAGGGGCATTAACTGTCGGAGTTGTTACTAAGCCTTTTATGTTTGAGGGAAGGAAGAGAATGAAGCAAGCAGCTTCAGGAATTAAAACTCTAGAAGAGTGTGTTGATTCATTAATTACGATTCCTAATCAAAGACTTCTACAAATTGCAGGTGAGTCTCTATCACTAGTTGATACATTTAAAAAAGCAGATGAAGTCTTGTTACATGCAGTACAAGGTATTTCAGATTTAATTAATAACACAGGATTTATTAATGCTGACTTTGCTGATGTTAGTACTGTTATGGCGAATAAAGGACTCGCATTAATGGGAACAGGTATAGCGACTGGACCAGATAGAGCAATAAAGGCAGCAACTGAGGCCATAAGTTCACCTCTTTTAGAGGATATTACAATTGATGGAGCAACTGGAATTATTGTAAATATTACGGGGAATTCTAGCTTATCAATGCATGAAACAAATGAAGCTATGACACTAATTATGGAAGCAGCTGATGAAGATGGTGAAATTATTTTTGGAACAGTAGTTGATGATGAAATGGGTGATGAAGTGAAAGTTACAGTTATTGCTACTGGACTTGGAGGACAAACTCAAAGAGTTTCTGTTCCACAAGAGTCATTAATTCATTCATCTGAAAGAGTTGAGTCAATTACGACTGTAGAGACTGTTGAAAAAACAGTTGAGCCAATGGTTGTTGAAAGAAAAATTGAAACATCTATACCTCTTGAACAAAAAGTAGAAGCTCAAGCTCCAATTTATAAAGAAGAAAAAATTGAAGCACCAATAAGAGAAGAAAGAACTGTACAGATTGCAGAGAGTACAAATTCATTGGATGCATTTCTTGGAGAGAGTTCAAAAAGTGAAGTAACAGCAAGTCAATTGGAAAAAGTAGAGGAAAAGTATCATGAGCCTAAAACTTCTTCACTATCTGAAACGATTAGACAAGAAGCTGCTAAATATAGCGAGCAAGTAACTCAAGCATATGAAGAACAAAATACTCAAAATCATAACTCCATAGCAAATACAGAGATGCCATCAAAGGCAAAATCAATTGCAGAAAAATTAGGGTTTATGAATTTTGATGATGATGAATTCGATACGCCGTCTTATCTAAGAAAGGAAGAAAGAAATAATCCTCCTGTATAATAAAAGCCCACTTTAAAAGTGGGTTTTTTTTTATTACATCATCTTTATAACTCAACACATTCTGTTGAAGTAGCGTATTTCAAGAAAAATGTTGTTTCCGTTTCATCAGCATCACTAACTAAAAAAACATTGTCACTTGTAGCAGAAGAGTGAAAGTTGATATCATTCACATCACCCTTAATAAGCATCTTAACTTTTATCTCAAATTCAGTACCACTAAAAGGCCCAATAATATCACCATCAGTATTAGTCCAATAATGCCATTTTCCACTGTATTTCTTATCGTAATTTTCATCACAATTATTAACTTCAGATAATTCAGCTCCATTATCAACATTGAAAAACATATTTAGAGTTAAACTATCGTTACCTTCATATAAAAAGACATTTCCAGCAAAGCCACCAGGAGTTGGACCAATAATTGGATGGGCAGAAGCACTACTGTAAATATAGTTTGTGGCCGCACTTAAATTACCAACAAAACTATTAACTTCAACAAGCTCTTCGTTTTCATCAATAATTCCATTTAAATTTGAATCTCTAAAAATAGAAAGTCTTTTAACTTTTCGACAAATATTTACAGCTGTAATTTTAACTAAACCATTTGAATCTGAAATGAAGCCGGAAGGGTCTATCACTTGATAAGTGAAAAAATCTTCTCCACTCGCAGGCAAATTAGTTCGTCCAAAATCAGTTGCAGCTTCTTCGACACAACTTATAAAAATGAATGAAAATAATATTATTGATGCTTTCATGAGTACATAAAACTGTAGATATTAAGGTTTTATCAAAAAGAGGCTAAGTGTTTATAAAGATTGAGTTTTTATGTAGTAAGGTCTCAGAAAAATGACATGAAAGCTTGGCAATTTTAGACTTTTTTTAAGAAACCTCGTGTACTAATTGTCTCAATATCATCGGCCCTAACGATGGGTAAGAGCTCTTTTTCGAAGCTAAATTTGGTAAGATGTGTATAATTGAAGATTTCAGAATTTAAAATATAGCGTCCGGAAAATAGATCTGGTGTGCTAAGAGATTGTATAATGACATTTTCACAAATTTGATTTTGAAAATCATATAGTATTTTTTGATAATCAAACTCGTCATATAAGTGAGACTCAATAATAAGTGCTGAAGTTAAATTCGTGCTTAGAAATATATTCTTTATAGCACCACCACTACCAAGTAATTGCTGTTCTCTGATTGTATAAATATTTAAATCGCTACTACCAGAATAGTTAGCAATAAATTCATCTATCAAATCAAAGTGATAATGGGTTGAGATGATGATGTTAGTAATATTAGCACTTATAAGTGACTTAATAATACTATCAAGAATGTTGACACCATTTACAGTTTTTAAACAGGTTGGATTACTTAATTTCTTATCACCACCAGCTAAGATAATGGCCGTATCTATTTTTTGATGCATATCAACTCCTCTAGTATTATTTTACTCAGGACTTAAATTCTTGCAAATAAAACTAAACAGACTTGTAGATTGTGAATCGACTGTGAATGACACCATCGATTTCGATATAAGAGCTAGTTATATAACTTAAGAATCCTTCACTTAGTAATTTTTCCTTTAACTCTTGAGCAAAAAGGGCATTATTTGGATTTTGGGCCGTAGACTCACAACAAGAAAACTCTACAAAGGAAGATCTTTTGAACTGTTTAAAGTGAAGTGGACAAAGAAATAGAGAATTGACTTCCTTTAGATTAAACTCATAAAAAACATGATCACAAATAGAACAAGTTCCTTTTTGTAATAATTTTCTCAAACTAAACATTATTAAACCATATGGACAATTGCGACTGGCTTATAGCCAAGAGTGGAGTAAAAAAATCTCCTTGTTTTTATTCGTACTTGCTCACAAATATAGTCATGGTCTCTATTTTTAAGTTCATTCAGAGTATACTCTATAAGATCTTTAAACTTTAAAACTTGATCATCTATTAAAGTAGGAAGACCTTGAGCTGTTACCTGGACATTTTTTGTTTTAAAATGCATAGAAACAAATACAACACCTTGAGTTGAAATTTTACGTCGTTCTGATATTTTTTCACGTTCAATGATAAGGTCATTACCATGAATCAGAAGGGGAGCATATTCTTCAGAGTCTACAAGATTAATTCCCTTATTATCAAATTCGATACTTTCAAAGTTTGTCACAAAATATGTTTTTATTTGTGGAAAACTACTATTAATAAATTCAATATGCTTTCGTAAGAAATAAGTTTCACCATGAATGGGAATGTAAAAGTCTGGCTTTATAAGTGAAACTAAGCTTTTAAGATCTTCTTGGCATGGATGACCTGAAGCATGAACCTGATGTGTTTTATATGTTACGAGTTCAACACCTATATCAGAAAGCTTATTGTAAAGTTGATATATATTCTTAGTATTTCCAGGAATTGGTTTTGAACTAAAAATAAAACGATCATTAGCACTTAATTTTATATTTTTTTGATCACCGTTTATAATTCTCTTAGCTGCTCCTAAAAATTCACCTTGGGAGCCAGTAACTAAATATAAAATTTTAGGGTCAGAATAATTTTGGATAGAATCAAACTCAATATAAGGATAATCTTCAAGTGAAAAAAGCTGGGACTCTTTTGCAGCTTCAAGATACTTTCCCAAGCTTCGACCTATAGTAGTAACTTTTAAATTTTTCTTCTTTGCTAATTCAAGAATATTTCTAATTCGATGAAGGTTTGAAGAAAAAAGTGTAATGAATGTTCTTTTTTTTATGTCAAGAAGCGATGATAAGGCTAAAGTAAGATCTGTCTCGGATAAGGTTTTACCCTCAGATAGTATATTTGTACTATCAAGCATGGCCAAGTTACTCTTTGACTTTGCAAAAAGGTATTGAATTTTTTGATAATTAAAAGGCTTTTCAAACATAGGATTTAAATCAAATTTAAAATCTGAAATAAAAAGGATACTTTTTTCTGGAGAATGAAATACAAGTCCAAATGTATGAGGTATTGAGTGGGTAACATGAATAGGGTGTAGTTCATAACCATCAATTTTTAAAACAAAATCCTCATTATATACGAGTATTTTTCTAGAAATATTTCTAACTTTAAATTTTTCTTGAATGAGTACACTTGCAAGTTTTGGAGCGTAGATTTCCATTTCAGGGATTTCACGTACAAGGTGCATGACAGCACCGATGTGATCCTCATGGCCATGAGTTATAAAAAGTGTCTTTTTCTTATTTGATTCACTCAGCTTTGTTGTATCAACAATTAAGTAATTGATATCAAAATGTTCATCATTGGGAAATAGAATACCATAGTCAATTATAATTAACTCATTACCAGTCTCAAGTACTGTCATATTCGAGCCAATTTCACCTAGCCCACCCATTGGATGTATTTTGAGCTTACTCATTTAAAAGCTCTTTGATACGAGCAGATAATATCGTTGCAGCAACATCTGTTTCTTCTCCAACAGTAAAGTCGGCAAATTGTTTTTGTGGATCTAAGTATTTTTGATACATGGGTCGAACTGTTTGATAGTACTGCTCGATTACTGATTCAAGAGATCTACCCCTTTCATTAACATCCCGGTGTAATCTTCTCGTAAATCTAATATCTGATTCAACATGGAGAAAGCACTTTATATCAAGCATATCTCTAATATCTTTATCAAATAGAGTAAAAATTCCTTCAAATAATATTATTTTATTAGGCATTAAAGTTTGATATTGCTTATCTCTTGAGCTGCTTGAGAAATCATAGATTGGAACTTCTATTGATTTACCAAGCTTTAAATCGTGAAGATGCTGGTTAAGTAGGGGCCAGTCAAAAGCATGAGGATGGTCAAAATTAGGCTTACCCTTGGATGTCTTTAAGTGATCTGGCAAAACATCTAGATAGTATGAGTCCATACTAATAAGACTTAGATTTTCATCACCGATTTGTTTTTTTACTTTTTTAGCAAAAGTTGTTTTTCCCGAGCCTGAACCACCGGCTATACCTACTATATACACATAAACTCCTGATTATGGTGTAAGTAATAACATATATTTAGTTAAGTTTGAATGGAAAAAATTATATAATTGTATTTCGTATCTTTAATAACTTAGATAACTTCGATATATCAATAGCATGAAAAAATACTATTATATTTTGTTGAACTTATCGCCTGAACTTGAAGATTCGGTTGATTACCAAGCTCATGAGAATTACTTTTGCCAAGGAGTAGAAGAATTTTCACTGGAAGAATTCCAAGTAGATGAAATTTTGGGAGAACGCTCTTATTCTGGTGGAGATGTTCCCTTATCAGTCATAAATGAAGTTGAAGAAGTTGTGAAATCTAAGTTTATACAAAAAAAATATTTTTTTGAAAATTATGGACATGCTGCACGCTTTCTCAGTTTTACCAATGATAAATACTCATTAGATGGAAAACTTGTTGAAGAGGAAATGCAGGATTGGAATGAAGAATGGAAAAAAAGCTACGTCCCTATAAAGGTGAACGATATAATTGAAATCATACCTGAGTGGGAGAAGGATAACTTTAAATCAACTTCAAAAGAGCAAATTTATATATATCCCGGTCAAGGTTTTGGTACAGGAAGCCATGAAACAACTTTCCTTTGTTTAAAGATTTTTAGCGAAATTCATGGGAAATTTGAAGATTGTCTAGATTTTGGATGTGGTTCAGGTATTCTTGGGATTGCTTTTAAAAAACTATGTAATGCTAAAAAAATTGATTTATATGATATTGATCAAGATGCTTTAGAAAACTGTATCCAAAATATTGAATTGAATGATTATAAAAAAGAAGAATTTAACTTATATTTACCAGAGCAAAGGGAACATATTAATCAGAAGTATGAGGTGATTTTTGCAAATATTTTATTAAATGTTCTCATACAGGAAAAAAAATATCTGACTTCTCATTTACACCCAGGGGGACACCTTATTTTATCTGGTCTTTTAAAAGGGCAAGAATCTGAAGTCATTGCTGAATACCAGAAGTTGAATCCATCACTTGATCACATTAAGAATGAATACAAAGGGGATTGGGTTGCTGTATATATGAGGCTTCGAGATTAATGCGAGCTATTTATCTTCCTAATATTTCTTTTCATATAGATGAGGAAGTTGAGGTAATTGGAAATTCTCATCACCATTTAAAAAATGTATTAAGAATCCCTGAAAGTTCAAATATTCTTATTCTTGACGGAAATGGTTCTAAAATTACAGCAACTATAACTAAAAGTGAAAAACGAAAGACAACTTTGAAAGTTAATACCATTTTCAAAGAAGATAATAGTGCAACTTTAGATATTTTTGTTTCACAAGTTAAAAAAGATGCTATGGACTTAGTTTTCAAACAGGCTTGCGAATTAAAAATAAGAACACTCTATATTGGAGAGACTGAATACTCTCAAAGGTATGAGATCAACCAAACAAGACTAGAGAGTGTTCTACAAAACTCTATCGAGCAATCAAATAATAGTTATTTTCCAGTAATAAAAAAATCAAATCTTGAAATAATTAAAAACTATGAGCAAATACTATATTTTGACTCCGTAAATTCTCAAGAAAATACAATAATTCAAAGTGAAAAATCAACTATTCTTATATTAGGCCCTGAAGGAGGTTTCTCTGATAAAGAGTTAAACTACATGGCCAATATGGAAGAGTCAAAAGGAATACATTTTGATACTGCAATTTTGAGAACCCCAACTGCATTTGCATGCGCTGTTGGATATGTAATGGGTGCTCTTAGTCAAAAATGATTGAAGTATGTATTTTTTTGTGCGAATCTAATGAGTAAGAGGAAATAGCTATGGCCGATAATCAATTTGAAAATGAAGTTGACCAATTACTTAGTAATTTTGATGTAAAACCAATAACAAATGGGCTTGGTTTTCATCACTCGTTAAAAGATAAAAAAGAAGTAAAAATTGATTTGAAAAAGCAATCAAAACTCTTGAAATCAGAAATGGAAACGAGACTAGACCAATTACAGTCAAAAAATGAAAAGAGTAAAAAAATAGTTGATATGGGAGAATTAGCACCTTTTTATCAAGATCCTACTCCTAAATCAGTAA
>CAYFHZ010000032.1:0-13867 GCA_964342535.1 uncultured Bacteriovoracaceae bacterium
CAATTTTATTCACTTCTGCTAGTTTCGCAGATGTTGTTTTCTTGGATCTTAATTTTAATCCCCTTGAAGTTGAAGCAGCAAGAAAGGCGGCTGAGGCAAGAGGTGAAAAATTTCATACATTTCCGGTATTTGAGAAAAGTGATTTGGAAAGAATTAAACATCTAACTAAAAGAAATAAATATTTTCATCGAGCCTGGCTAAAAGATTATGATGCAGGAAAAACTTGGGATGAGCCACAAGAGTCTTTCGATGTGAAAAGAGAACTAGATCGCTTCAAGTACAAGTATATGATCGATAAATACAGTGTATCTGAGTTTTTAAAAGAAAATGTGAGTGAAGGAGAAGTATCATCTCTTGTTATTTCAGGTCACTCTGAAGGTACTAGTTATTTTGGATCTATGGGAGAAGTCGATTTTGATGATTTAAATGATATTTTAGTTGATCAGAAATTAAAAGATAATCTTAAATCTGTATACCTATGGGGATGCTTTACTGGAACCCCTGGTGCAATGCTAATGTGGAGAGAGAATTTTCCTTTTTTGAATGCAGTTGCTGGATTTGAAGGGCGTTCTCCTCTAGGAGATATGAAAAATAGTTATGAATTACTAGAAAAGCTTATGGTTAAAGAAGGTCATATAAGTAATCAAATGCAAATGAAAGACCTCTCACGAGAAGTTCGCGCAATTAATTATGAATACATAACTGGCCTTACATACATGCAAGGGGGATGTTTTGTTTCAGGGCTACGTAAAAAGGAAACAAGATATGTATGGGAAATTCCTGAGGATTGTAAAGGTAAGGTAACAATGCTTCTTACAATGCAAAAAAACCTTTATATTCCATTTGCCAGGGGAGATAAGGAATTACCTAATCCAGATGATGGAACGACAGAGTTAAGAAGGTTTTATGATACCCTGCAGGGAAGTTTTCATTGCTTAGATCACTGTAAGAGTGCAAAGCAAAAAGAAGAAATGGGTGAAGCATTTGCTACAGATCAAGATGCTCATAACTACTCAGAGAAAAAACTACCATGTCCAGGAGAGGTCATAAGACTAATTAAATTTGAACATATTGCAAATAATTTTAAAGTGTATCACCAAGAGGCTTTGGATTTATTAAACAATATAGCTGTAAATCATAATATTAGTTCATGTGCAAATCTATTTAATGAATCTGGTGCAGATGCCTTAAATATCTTTGCAAATAATAAACAACGAAGCAGTAGATGTATTAGTGACATGAGAGGATCAGAAGTACTTAAGACAATTCCTGAGCAAGAGCTTAAAAAACTTCAAAGAATGTTAACACACTCTGCCAGGTTGACAGGAAACCTTACAAGTTGTGTGCCTTTTTCGTGGATTGAAGATCAAATTACCCCAGCAACACCAAGTAGTTGTTTATAAGGAGATACATATGAAAAAAATATCAATACTACTAATTTTACTTTATATGCAACAAGCTTTTACATGCACCACCATGGCCATGCAAAATGAAAAAAAGCAAACAGTTGTTATGAAAAGCTTCGATTTTCATTTTGATCAAGGTTATGTGTTTATTAACAAAAAAAATGTAATGAAAAGAAGTCTTACTTTATCAATGAATCTTGGAAAAGCATGGAGCTCAAAATATGGAAGTATTACTTTTAATCAAATAAGTAGAAACTTCCCTTATGGAGGGATGAACGAAAAAGGTCTGAATATGGAGATTATGTGGCTAGATGAGACTCAGTATCCTGATGTTGAACATAGTACAATTAATGAATCTCAAGTCATACAATATATTTTGGATACGGCAGCGACAACAGATGAAGCCCTTGAGAAATTAAAGGATGTATCCATTGTTCCTATTATGGCGACGGTTCACTTTATGATTTGTGATCGCTCGGATAAATGTGCTGTTGTAGAATACTTAAACGGTAAGCAAGTTGTGAATCACTTAGGAAGCGGAAAAGAAAGAATATTACAAAATTCTGTTTATGCAGATATACTACCTTCAATTCAAAATAATCTTGGATCAGAAAGACAATCTAACGATGAATTGAATGAAATATTTCTAAGTGAAATTAATGAAGAAAATTTCAATGATGAAGTCTTTAAGAAACTAGAAGTTGTAAAACAAGGTTCTTTTACCGTTTGGCAAATTGCTTATAATCTAGAGACACTAGATGTTAGTTTTAGATCACGAAATCATCAAACAACAAAAACGATTAATCTAAATCAGTTTGAACTAAACTGTAGAGAAAGTAGAGAACAAGTCTTTAGTTTAAGTCAAGACGTCGATACTGAAGGAAATGTTAGAGATTTATTTTCAGCATATACAAATGATGTGGATAAAGAATTATTAGAAGATTTTACGATGGTAGATGATAATTTAAAGTCAGCAGCTAATATGTATCAGCGATTTTTTCATACATGTAAGTCTAGAACAATAAGAATTAACAAAATTAAGGTAGGTAAGTAATGAAACGAAGTGTGTTTTTTTTAAGTCTTGGGATGATACTTTCCTCTCAAGTGTACTCAGGAGTCGATCTTAAGAAGTTTTGTAAAGATTCCGATGCTAAGTTAAAATTAGCAAAAGAAGCAAGTGAGAACAATGGATGGATATCTAAAGAAAAACCAAGAAGAAAAGGTGGTCCTAAGAAATATATGAAATATTATTTTGATGGATGCCATTACCAAACAACTTGGATTCGTGAAACCCATGAAGCACTCTGTAAAGGCGATGAAGTCAAGTCATCCTTGAACCAAGATCAAATTAACAGGATTAATTATCCTAAAAATATCTTATTCTTTTTTGATGGTGCAGGTGATTTTAACGCCGAGATTGCTGAAGATTATATTGACCCTATTAATTTAACAGGTGATGAAGGAAGAGACTTACTCGGTTCTAGAAATGGTCTTAAAGCTCTTTTTGGTATGCTCAATATCAGAACATTAGGATCTTTTAGAGGATATTCCACTTCATATAATCATCCTCTCCAAGAAGTAAAAAAAGATCTTGAGATTCATTATCATCCGGGATCAGGATTAAAAGGGCGTGAAGACTATGCTAGTGCCAAAAGTTGTGCTCTTCAAACCAAGCAGAACTTAGATGTACTTGCCGAATTTAGAGATATTGATACGAAGTGGTTAGTAATGGGTTTTAGTAATGGAGGTAAATTAGCACTAGATTTTCAAGAAGACGCTAGTGATAATGATATTTCTATTGATTTAGCTTTTGTAATGGATCCTATTGCACAGGCCATTACTTATCATTTGGATAAATTAAATGATACAATTGGTGAGAAAGCTCCTCAGACAAAACGTTTGATTAATATTTATCAGTCGACAGATTATGGATCATTAAAAGGTTTTGAATTAAGAGGAAAACCAGTTGTTGGAGCAGATGAGAATTATGAGCTTGGTGATTTGGGATACGATGGAAAATATAATCATATTCTTCTGCCTCAAGCTAGGTTTATTCAAAAAACTTCTGCATGTGAGTTTGGAAAAGCTATTTTTAATACAGAATCTTATTGTAGATAAAAATATCTGGTAGAGGCTATCTGGCCTCTATCATTATATTTATTCCTGTTTTATGTGAAAAATCTGAATATCCATCAAGTTCAATACTTTTAAAAATATCATCAATAAGTGTTTTATAGTTCGACATAAGAGTTGGATCAGACGTAATGAGCGCACCAAAATCTACACTACGATATACAGATTCAAAATTTACATTTGTCCGCAGTATATCGATAGTTTTTTGTTTGGTTCCACTTTCTTTTTTTCTATCAAGATAGTTCTGTGAAGGTTTCACTGTCACAACAACGTTTTTAAACTGAGAATCCATATTCTTAACTTCTTGGAGTAGTTCTTTAATTTGATTGTAGTTTTCTTTAAAAACTTCAGTGTTAATCCATGTCATCAGGGTTTCTCTAATAATATTATCAATAGGTGCATCTTTAGAAAATCGGCTTAAAAGAGTTTTGTGAATTTTTTTACTTATATCAAAGTCAGTATCACTTGGTACGACTTGATTCATAAAAGATAAGTCAAAGCCAGCATCAATTGTTTCCAAAATAGGAATTTGTGAAGCAATGACATAATTTGTATAGAGAGATAAATCTGTTAGTAAGTCGAGATAACTCATTGTACATGCGGCAAAAGTAATTGATCCAAGTTTCTTTTTTAAATTTAATTTATCAAAAGACTCTATGAAATGGTCTGTTGAGTAATCAGTTTCAATAGCACTGTAGTCAAATGGAGAAACCATTTCTTCATTATTAAATTTATAGGCCCTAGCAAAGGAGTGACCTCTATACACTAAATGTAGTGACGATTTGGGAAAAAGTTCAGTTCCATAGCTGATTAAATCTTTTAAAAAATCAGTTGAGGCTTGATTAACTTCAGCTGTTCCTTCTTTTTCATTTTTGTAGGTTACTTCGATATTTCTTTTATGCCTTTTTCTTTTCACCGTTTTTTCAAAATTGACTCTTTTCCCATTTTGATAAACTTCAATGAATGAGCCCCATGCTTCTTGGGCAGTATACCAATAATCAGTACCCCTTTGGTCATAGAATAAAACTACATTACATTTACAGTTTATTGCCGCTTTTCTTACTTGTTCAATATCAAATTTATCAATTTTTGATACTTCATAATTAGTAGTTGTTGGTCTGAAGCGCTCAGCATCTCCGTTAATCCAAAAAATAAAGGTATGCTTTGCTGATATTGAGTTAAGTTTTGGTTTTTTTGTGAAAAGTTCTTGCCCTTGGTAGGCGAATGAGGAAAGGCTTATAAGTAAAAGGGGAATAAAAGTTATTAAAAATTTCATTTTATTCCCCCATTACTATTTAGAATTATTTTAATCTGATTAGAATCCTGTTACAGCAGATGCAGTAAATGTAAATGGAAGTAAGATTAAATCTCCAACGATAGCAAATGGAGTACAAATTACAGTCCAAACCATACAACCTGCTTGACGCATAATTGGAGTATAGCAAGCTCCTCTTAGGGCCAATTTATACCAGTCCATATTTACTTGTAATAACATAAACATGAAATTATCAGCAGTCATAGTCGATTGAATTTCAGCAATTTCCATTTCTGTTATTACTGATGCATCTTCAATACCTTGGAATTTATTAAGTTGAGCATATCCATTTGATCTAATAGCTTCAAGCTCAGCACCTGATAATTGAGAAGCTTCTGCTATTTTAGCAACGTTTTCATCAATTACAGCCATTTTTTCGGCCATAATTTCTTCAACTGTTTGAGTACTTCTTTTAACTTTTAATTCAGCAACATAAGTTGATACTCTTTCCATAAGAGCTTTACTTTGAGCTACTTTGTTCATTGATTCATTTGCAAAACTTACAGAGTTAATTACTGTTGCAAGTGCTGTTAATACGATAGCTTTTTTAAACATGATGTTCTCCTTTTTTTGTGATCAATTCTTTTTTTTTAGAATATATAAATTCATTCGTACGCGTTATGATGTGGTGCGTTTTATACTGAAAATTAAACCAGTGCAATGCGTTGTGAAAAAAATTCAATTCTATAAATCATTGAAAATTTGGAAAAAATGGAGATTAGGGGAAAGATATTGGCCCCTTCAAGGGAAGAGGCCGGGTATTTTATAAATTGATAGTAAACGGAGTATTAAGTTTTAACATAATACCTTTGGCACTTAAATCGTAGTTATCATTGTTAGCTATTCTTCCTTGGTTGAAAAGAGTTAAGTATTCAATTTCTACGATAGCTTGTTTATTAACTTTGTATCCAGCACCAATTTGGTAGCCAATACCTGCATCAAAATTATTTTCAATAAGTGCAGAACCATAAAATTTACCGTAATTTAAGCCACCATATGCATAAGTTTGTGGGTTAAAACCATAAGTTGCGTTACCACTTACTCTTAAGTTTCTAACATCCTCATTTAAACTAGCAATCCCTTGAGAGATATCTTGGTATGCAGCAAATACAGAGTATCCAAGAGTTTTAGTTCTTGTGTATTCATAGCCAGCATGAAGTTGAATTTTAGTTCTAGAGTTATCTTTAGCACTAAAATCTGCACCAGAAGAATTACGACGTCTTATGTCTGCATGTAAATTTCCTTGTGCGATTCCTACTCTAAGTCCATCGTTTACAGAGTTAAAAAATTTATTGGCCTTTGTTTTAAGGTTAAAACTTGATTCGTTACTTGCAGCAAATGCTGAAGTTGATAATAAAAAAAGTACTAGTAATTTCATAAGTCCCTCCAATTACTTTGTGTATTTTTTAAAGATTGTTGTTGAATTTGTTCCACCAAAACCAAATGAATTATTGAGTGCGTACTCAATATCTTTTTTCACCATAGTATTTGGAGTATAATTTAAGTCACACTCTGGATCTTGATTTTCTAGGTTGATTGTTGGAGGGATGATTCCTTCTTCAAGTGCCTTAACACAAAGAACGGATTCTAATCCACCAGCAGCTCCTAGTAAATGTCCATGCATAGACTTAGTAGACGAGACACTTAGCTTATAAGCATGATCACCAAAGACTTTCTTAATCGCTGTTGTTTCAGCGATATCTCCTAGGGGAGTAGAAGTTCCGTGTGCATTAATATAATCAATTGCTTCTGTAGTGATTCCAGCGTGCTTTAAAGCTTGTTGCATACATGGAACAGTTCCAGCACCTTCAGGATGTGGAGATGTAATATGATATGCATCCGCAGTGGCACCAAAACCAACTACCTCAGCGATGATATGAGCTCCACGAGCTTTTGCTTTTTCTAAGTTTTCAAGAATAAGTATTCCTGCTCCTTCACCCATAACAAAGCCATTTCGATCTACATCAAAAGGTCTACTTGCCGCTTGGGGTTTATCATTCCATTTCGAAAGAGCTTTCATAGACGAAAATCCGGCCATGGTTAAACCAGTTATCACTGCTTCAGAACCACCAGTTATCATAGCATCTTGTCTACCAAGCATAATTTCACTAGCTGCTGCACCAATAGCGTGAGATGCAGAGGCACATGCTGAAGATGTAGCGTAATTAACTCCTTGAAAATTATATTTCATAGAGATTTTACCTGCTCCCATATTTGGAATAAATGCTGGAATAAAAAATGGACTGACTCTTCTTGGTCCTTTCTCGTTGTAGATCATAGTCATATCTTCAATCATTGGAAATCCACCAAGACCAGTACCTAAGATTGAACCTATCATTGTTGGATCATAACCAGCTTCTAAGAGTCCCGCTTTTTTAATGGCCTCATCAGCACTATGAAGAGCATAATGAATAAAAAGATCAAACCTTTTTTGTTCTTTTTTATCTAAAATTTCTTCAGAAATTTCAAAGTTTTGAACTCGACCTGCAAATTGAACTGGCCACATATCTTCAGAGATATTCTCAATTGTTGAAATACCAGATTTTCCTTGAGTCACAGCATTCCATACTTCATCCATAGTATGTCCAAGGCCACAAAGGGCACTGACACCAGTGACAGCAACTCTATTTGTTTTAATCATCCCAATTTCCTATATCTAAAAAAAAAGCCTCACAAGAGGCTTTCTTAATATCATAATTATTAAAATTATTAGTTAGCGTTAGTTTTTAAGTAAGAAGTAACGTCATTGATGGTTTTAAGATCTTCTGTTTTATCTTCTGGGATCTCAATTCCAAACTCTTCTTCCATTTTCATCATCATTTCTACCATGTCTAATGAGTCTAGGTTTAGATCATCAACAAAGCTAGTTTCTGCTTTAATAGTAGCAGCATCAACGTTAGCAGCTTCACTTACGATATTAATTACTTTTTCTTGAATTTCCATGTATCTTCCTCCAAATAAAATTATTTAAATAATTCACATATATTAGTTAAATATATAAACCACCGTCAACTTTAATTACTTCACCTGTAATATATTTTGAAGCATTACTTAGCAGAAAAAGTACCAGATTGGCCACATCTTCTGTATGTCCATAATCACCTAGTGGTATTACTTTCATATAATGCTCTTTGGCCTTAGGGTCTAAGGCATCAGTCATATCTGTTTGAATAAAACCAGGACACACTGCATTACATCTCATTTTTCTAGAGGCAAGTTCTTTGGCAAAAGATTTTGTATAGCCGATAAGACCCGCTTTAGAAGCTGCATAGACAGTTTGAGCTGTATTTCCCATCAGTCCTACAACGGAGCTCATATTTACGATAGATACATCTTTAGCTTTTAGGAACTGTCTACTCATATGATTTGTGAGTACCATTGCCGATTTTAAGTTTGTATCTAGAATATCTTGAATATCTTCTGGTTTAACTTTCATGGCCAATTGATCTTTAGAAATTCCGGCATTATTAACAAGACCAGCAATTTGCCCTTCAGACTTAACAAATGTATCAATTGCAGTTTTCATATCGTCATAATTATTAACGTCAAATTTTAGGGCAGAGACTTTAGATGCTCCTAGAGTTGTTAAATGTTCCTTGAGTTCATTTGCTTTTGCTTCATCACCACGATAATTGAAAATCACATGGGCTTTTTGAGCGGCTAAAGCCTCACATATTGCCTTGCCAATACCTCTGCTTGCACCTGTTACAAGTACTGTTTTGTTTTCTAAATCTTGTAAATTCATATTAAAAACTCCGATAATCCTTCGAATCCACCATCTGAATCTAAGGTATATGTGTTGAAAGTTTTATTTATTCTCTTATTTAAACCACTCAATACTTTTCCTGGACCAACTTCGAGAAAAAGCTCGTTATCAGCAAGAGTAGTTAAGCTTTGAGTCCAAAGAACACTACCACAAACTTGTTTAATGAGATTATTTTTAATTGTTTGGCCATCAGTCTTATATTCTTTGGCATCAATATTTGCAATATATGCAGTGGTATTTGGCGAGAACTCAATCGTACTTAAAAACTCTTGAAGTTTTGTTTCCGCAGGCCCCATAAGTGAAGAATGAAAAGGGGCAGAAACAGCAAGTTCTTTGGCCATTTGCTTACCCTCATAATTTTCTTTTAACCACTCAACAGCTTTGTCTGTGGCCGCTGCATGTCCAGATATAACAACCTGAGTAGGATCATTAAAATTTGCGCACATAACTTGTTCTGTTTCATTTGAAACTTCTGCACAAGCTTGAGCAACAATATCTCCAGGTACCCGTAAAATAGCATACATTTTACCTTGACCTGCAGGTACAGCTTCTTGCATGTATTTACCTCGAAGATTGACTGCTTTAACCGCATCTTCAAACTTTAGCGTACCAGCAGCTACGAGGGCAGCATATTCACCTACAGAGTGCCCAAGAACTCTTTGAACTTCATATCCATATTCTGCTAATTTTGTTTTTAAAACTTCATATAAAGCTATTGAATGGGTGACTATCGCAGGTTGAGTAAATTCGGTTAGTTTTAGCTTATCTTCTGGTCCTTCAAAGCAAAGAGAAGTTATATCAAATCCTAAAGCTGAATTTGCTTTTTCAAATACTGCTTTGGCTTCTGGGATATCATAAAGAGACTTTCCCATACCAACGTATTGAGATCCCTGGCCAGGGAATAAAAGAGTTACTTTTTTCATAAATGATCCTTATTAAAAACGAAGTAGTGTTGCACCAGAAGTTAGTCCCGCACCAAAAGCTGCTAGAAGAATGAGTTGACCTCTTTTTATGCGACCATCCTCAACAGCTTCATGTAAAGCAGCTGGTATTGAGGCTGAAGAAGTATTGGCATATTTTTCAACATTTACAATGACTTTCTCTGACGGACATTTTAAAAGATTTCCAGCTGTTTCTATAATCCTTAAATTTGCCTGATGTGGAATAAACCAATCAATATCATTAATAGTAAGTTTATTTCGCTTGAGAAGTTTTGCACAATGAGAAGACATAGTCTTTACTGCATTTTTAAAAACGATTTGTCCGTCCATGTGCATCCACTGAGCATTTTCATCTAGAACATCTTGTCTAACAGGCCTATTAGCCCCACCTGCAGCTAATTTTAATGTCTCCTTTTTAGAGGAGTCACTCGTAAGAATGGAGTCTATAATTTGGCACGTTTCATCTTTTTGAGCTCTGCCTAAAACAACTGCACCAGACCCATCTCCAAAAAGAACACAGGTATTTCGATCTTCCCAATTATTAAAAGCAGAAGTCATCTCAGTTCCACATAAGAGTACGTTCTTAAATGTTCCGGCCTGTATCAAAGCATTAGCCATTGTGAGTCCATAAACCCACCCGGTACAAGCGGCATTTATATCTAAGCATCCACACATTGTTGTAATACCAAGTTTTTCTTGAAGGTGAGAAGCTGCATTAGGAAATAAAGTATCTGGGAGTGTCACTGAGAATAAAATAAAATCGATATCATTTGGCTCAAGACCTGCATTTTTAATCGCAATGCGAGCAGCTCTCTCGGCCATACCACTTGGGGACTCACCTTTAGTAAGATCTGCAATTCTTCTTTCTTTAATTCCTGTTCTTTGAACAATCCACTCATCACTTGTATCGACAATTTTTGTTAACTCATCGTTTGTAATGATTTTTTCTGGATGATATTTACCTGTTCCTTGGATTTTCGTACGGTATAGTTCCATCTTAAGTATTCCTTTCCGTGTGTCTAAATAAAATGATTAAATTCTTATACAAAAAAAGCCCCTAAATCACAAATAAGAATTGTGATTTAGGGGCTTTTCTATTTATTTGAAAACTTTATTAAGCTTCTGCTTCAGTTTCTTCTTCTTTTACTTTTACAGTAAAAATTTCTTTACCTTTGTAAGTTCCACAGCTTGAACATGCTGTGTTTGGAAGAGTTAAATCACCACAATTAGGACAAGACATTGGGTGTTTTCTGTATAGTTTATGGTGCTGTCCAGCTCTTCTTAAGCCTTTTCTTTGCACTGATGTTTTCTTCTTAGGAACTGCCATTTTTATTCTCCAGTTATAATTATTTTATATGTCAAAATTAGAGAGTAAATTATTAATATAATTTGACTCACTTGCCAAGAGTTTTTTTATTATTGTTTTAACTCACTGGTTTCTTTAGCCCAATTTAGCTCCGAGTCAGAGTTTTTTACAGGGTATTGGTTAATATTTAAAAAGATTTGCTCATGAATCATCTCTTTTACATCTACAAAGCCTTTTTCATAAAAATAAAGCTCATTAAGCTGGTTATCTTCGTAAATTTCCATTTGATCTTCAAATTCTTCTAGCTTTTCATATTCTCGATCTAAAAAACAGCTATTAACTTCAAAATGAAGTGAGTCTTCCATTTCTTCAAGTGTACGGACACATTGAGTGACGTAATGTGATGAAAATTGAAGATTAATAATAAGAAATTCTCCGTATTGTGATTTAAAAAGTTTTTTTATTTCCATTTGAATCTTAATATCCGTATTGGCCAGATACTCTTCCGGTTTTTTTTCATCTGCTTTTTCATTAAGTTCAAGAAGTAATGCTCTAACCCAATCACATGATTTATCAAGTTCATAGTACTTAGTTGCATTGAGTGGAAACTTCACAATATTGAGTTTCTCTTGCATTTTTGTTTCAGCAGTTTCATATTCTTTCATAGTTTACCTTTTTTAGATGGGCTTATATAACGCAAAGAGCAGTAAGTGAAAAGAAGAATATGAAAATTTTTATATGTGGTTTTACAGGTGCAGGAAAAACAACTTTGTTGTCAGCAATGAGACAAAAATTCGAGAGCGATTTTTCATATCTAGATTTAGATCAGTTGATTAATGAGAATATTGGGGATGAATCTATTGCCGATTTTATTAACAGTAAGGGATTTCAACAGTTTAGAGAGTTAGAAAGGGATTTTATTGCTAAGTTTGATTCCAAAAAAAATTTCATTCTTGCTTTAGGGGGAGGGGCCTTGAATGCTCAAACTTTGACTTATTTGAGTTCTTGGAAAGGAATCTTTTTGAATACTCCTTTTGAGGTATGCTTTCAAAGAATTAATGGGGATCAATCGAGACCTCTTTCCAAGTTATCATATGATGAGCTTAAGCAGCTGTATTCGGAGCGTTTAGCATATTATTCTAAGTTTAATACTGTAGAAAATGCCGAGTCAGCAATTCAACTTATTGAAAAGTGGAAACTAGCTTCAACATGACTTGTCAAATAATGCTTTAAAGTGTCATAATTAGTGTAAGTGCTTTGGATGGCACTATTTAAGGATCAAGGAGCGAGAATGAATAGTTTTGAGCATAGTAGAGATATGCAGATTGCCTTATTGATAGATGACGTCAAAGATGCAAAGTATCTCTCTGATGGGCTTAGAGAACTGGGCATTTTTGCCCATTACTATCAAGACCTTGATGAACTTTGGGTGGCCTTAAATTCTGATTTACCAGATTTTTGTATTGTTGATATTAAAAAAATGTCTCAAGGTGATCTTCTCTTTAAGCATCATCCAAAAGTCAAATCTCATGAATTAAAGTTTGCATTTTATTACAGAGATGAGCATAGTGCTTTATTGAGTTCAACTTATGATCTTCCTCATTACGGTCTTATTAGAGCAGAACTTAATTTACTTGGACAAATAAGTCCTTTGTTAAAACGTAGACAAGAAGAGCTTCAGCTTAGTGATTTAAATTCTCAACTGCTAGAAAGAATTGAAAGGTTTAAGTCACGTACCCAGAGAATGGGAGAGAGTTACGAAGCATCACAACATAGAATGTTTCTTGAAAAAGAGTTGAAGCGAATTTCTAATCTTTTTGGAGTGATAGATTCTCCTCAAGATATGATAATGCGTATGAATAAAGTTTTTGAGCATTGGGAGTACTGCCAACAATTTGGAATCTATTATTTAAGTACTACTGGACAAAAATTAATATCTCCTCAGATCCAAGGGAAAAAATTAAAACAACTGCCGGATTTATGGCTCGCCCAAGTTTCAGAACAAGGGATACCAGATTACGCTCAAGAAATGGCCTATGACGTAGCTTATGGAGTAATCTCTGATGAGTTAGTGGCCATTACGATTCAAGGGAATAAAAAATTTCCAGATATGATGGCGCTTTTAAAATTAGACTTAAAAAAACTAGATGGATTTGCTTGGGATTTATTTGAAACGAAATTGAACTCTGAATATCGACGTGCCCTACTAGGTAATACTTCAGAAAATAAAAATCTTGATGGCCATTATCCAACTGTCTCTGATGTCTTTCAACGTTTAGATGATGTTCAATTTTATAGATCGAATATTGAACATCGTTCTGCATTAGTTGATCTTTCTTTGATAACAAATTTAGCGAAACAAAAAGCGAATAATCGTTTTTATTGGAAAAACTTTTTTGAAGACTTTTCAAGTGAACTCGTTGAGCAAATGCGTGGTGACTTCCAGGTTGCTCATTATGGAGTTGAAGCAATTGTCGTTTTAATTGATAAAAAATATTTAGAAAATGATTATCATCGTGTAAAATCTTTTGTTGAAAAATATCCTTACTGGAAATATTTTGAAGATGACAGCTTCTTTATTAAAGGTTCTCAAAAACTAGAGTTTAGAATGGTGGCCCCTTCTTCTGTAAATATAATGAGACAATTGGAAGATGGTTATGGGGATATAATGCAAAGTAACTTATCACCAACCGTATTAAAACCATCTCGAACTCAACTTGATGCTTAAAGTTAATGAGATTTGAGTCTGAATTAGTCATTCACTTTGATCGCCTTGAAGCTAATGTCCAAAAGCTCTCTAATATTACTTTAAATAATAAAAAAATTTTTATGGTTAAAGCTAATGCTTATGGGCATGGGTTGATTCCCATCACTACTTTTCTATCTGAAGAAATGGAACAAAATCTATTTGGAGTAGCATCTTTAGGAGAGGCGATACTTTTAAGAGGGTCACTTCCTTTAATTGATATTTATGTGTTTAGTGATCTTAATTACTTTCGC
>CAYFHZ010000033.1:0-13554 GCA_964342535.1 uncultured Bacteriovoracaceae bacterium
AGGGACTTTTGTTTTAAGCATAAAGTGACAAATGATAAGAAGACTATTGAACTTGAAAATAGAGATTTAATTGTAATGAAGGGAGAAACTCAAAAATTTTGGAAACATTCAATTCCAAAGAGGTTGAGGATAAAAGAACCTAGGTTAAATTTAACTTTTCGTTATATTAATAGTCTCTAAAACGTCATTGATTTCAATTTTAAGAGCACAATCAAAATGCCCTTTTGGACACTTCTTATGGCCATGAAGTCCACATGGCATACACTCTAATCTAGGTTGTAATTGAATAACTTTAGAGTTTGTCGCCAAAGGTGTGTAGCCAAATTCAGGAACAGTGGAGCAGAAAATAGCAGTCGTCTTTGCATCTACAGAGCTTGCCAAATGAAGTGGTGCTGAATCATTTACAAAGACACGTGAAGCATTTTTCATAAGTAAGGCAGACTGTCTGAGACTTAATTTACCACATAGGTTGATGACGTTTTGATGTTCAGGTATTTCAGAAGTATACTTAAGGTCTGATGGAGCTCCTATGAGATATACGATGCCTACTTCTCTTAATTCTTGGATTAGTTGAATCCACTTTGAAATATGCCACTGCTTAGTATACCAAACACTGCTAGGAGCAATGACAAAGTATTTTTTTGATTTATCTAGTTGTGATATTGCTTGAGCATCACTTTCATTGAAATAAATCTTAGGAGGTAAGGGAGTAGCTTGTTTGAGCTCGGGAAATGCACTTTGAGCTAAAAGAAAATTTCTTTCTATTTCATGCTTGAACTCAGAACCTACTTGATATGGAATTTGATGAGTTACTTTTTCAGAAAAAAGAAAACTTAATGGGTTAGAGTGGAATCCTACTTTAAATTTAGCTCCAGAGAATGCAGTTAAAAAACCAGAGTTAAAAAAACGTTGAATATTGATTACAAAGTCGTATTTTTGATGTCTTATTTTAAATAAGAGTCGTAGGAGAGAAGAAAATTTATTTCTACTTTTGTTCCAGATCCACAAATTTGTAAGCTTGGGATTCGTTTCAAGTAAACTTTCATTTCCTTTTCTTAGTAAAAAGTCAATTTGAGCATCAGGAAATTTTTCATGAAGACTTTCTATGAGTGAGCTACTCAAAATAACATCTCCAATAAAAGCAGTTTGTATGATGAGAATTTTATGTGGCATGAATGAGTTCCTCAATTTGCTTTAAAATAATTTGCTGATTAAATTTAGTTTTTACTTTATATTGAGCAGCTTTTCCTAGCTTCTTTAGCTTATCAGAATTAGCGATTATTTCTTCTATACAGTCGGCCATCTCTTTTATATTAAAATCATCAATTAAATACCCATCGATATTATGTGAAATAACTTCAGGCATAGAACTGATATTAAATGCAATGGCCGGAATTCCATATGAGTATGATTCGATTAAAGCATTTGGCATTCCTTCAAATAAGCTTGGAAAGGCAAAGAAATGTATTTGTCTAAAAAGTTCCTGAGCAGGTATATGACCGATTAACTTAATATTTTGATCGAGATTATATTCGCATACTTTTTTTGCAAGTTTCTCCTTCAGTGGCCCATCACCAGCAATAATAATCTTATAATCGACTTGCCTTTTAGATAACTCCCGGGCCAGTTCAATGAGGTACTCTTGTCCTTTTTGCTCTACAAGCCGTGCGAGATTACCAATGACAAATGGAATTTTTTTTATTTCCTCTGGTTTTGAATGTAGATCTGAGCTATTGTAAATAACATGAATTTTGGTTTTTAATTCAGGTATATTTTTACAGATCGAATTTGCTACTGTTTGAGAATTCGCAATAAAGTGAGTAACTTTAGAGTAGATATATCTATTTATTAAAG
This sequence comes from uncultured Bacteriovoracaceae bacterium, assembly GCA_964342535.1. Classification (GTDB taxonomy): domain Bacteria; phylum Bdellovibrionota; class Bacteriovoracia; order Bacteriovoracales; family Bacteriovoracaceae. The sequence goes on from CAYFHZ010000033.1 coordinate 1,855, forward strand.
TATTTTTCAAAGGGTGTGGCATTCCTCTTCTATATATTATTTGAGGAACTCGTAATCTTGATGCAATTGGCGCGCATAATTTCACATCACTTGGAAGATTTAGGAAGATCGTACTAGGATTTATACCTTTTAAAACTTTTCTAAGTTTACGGTGAAGTATTGGGTTCATAAAAGATAAATTTTTTACCTTGAAAGCGTGAAATAAAATATTAGCTTTGATGAGCTCATTTTCTAATTTACTTCCAGGGTAGGTAATAAACTGACATTTATATCCCTTTTTTTGGAGTTCGACGGCAGTATTAAAGTGCCATTTCTCACCACCTCCCCATGCTTTGTTTGTATTAAAAAAAAGAATATTTTTCATTATTTTTTTAACTTAGTATCAAAAGTCTCACCGTTATGAATTCTCCACACTTTTACATTCCTAATGAAGACATTCCAAGCCCCCATACAAGCAATAATAAAACCTGGCTTACCGTCAAGGAATCCTCTTTGGAGTATGTATCTTTTAAAAAAGGCAAATAATGGCTTCACTCCAAGGTGGTAGATAGTAACCTTTTTAATTTTTTTCACTCGATCAAGAGCGGCCCAAGTTGTGTATCTTTGCCCTTTAAGTAAATGTGCTTCTAAACCTTTACCTTTATAAGTATCATGAATGAGTTTTTTCTTGAGGCGACTTATTTTACCATCTGCTAATATTTCAGCATGAACATGTTTATCTTCATACCGACATTTACTCTTTCTAAAAAGACGAATAACAGCATCACCTTTCCAGACATGCTTGAGTTGTCTGTCCATAAAATAGTTTACCCTTCCAATCCAAAAAGCGACAGGTTCAGGTTGAGATGCAATAGTATCTTTAATTTCTTGTATGAGTTCAGGAGTTGTTCTCTCATCAGCATCTAGCAGAAAAATCCAATCATGGCTTGCTTGTGGAATTGTCCAGTTTTTTTGGGCCGCAGAATGAATATATTCATGCTCAAGTAATTTGACTTGAGGATATTCCTTGATGATTGAAACTGTTTTGTCTGTACTAAAAGAATCGACAACTATAATCTCATCAGCAAAAAGACACGATTCAATTGCTGTTCGTATATTGTGCTCTTCGTTAAAGCATGGGATAATCGCAGTTATTTTTTCCATTCTCTATATTCCTTTTAAATAATTTGTTTATACTAGTAAGATTTGAACTATATGTCAGGTCATAATGCAGCAAGTAAGACACTTGTTTTTTCTAGTTTGATTTGTCTTGTCATCATTTTTATTGGAGAATAGTTGAAGTGCTTTTGTGGAATAAATCTTGGTGCTCGAGGCGGGACTTGAACCCGCACAGCCAAAAAGGCCGAGGGATTTTAAATCCCTTGTGTCTACCAATTCCACCACCCGAGCAAAATAGTTGAGATGTTATATTGTAGGAATAAGATTAAATCGTCAATAGAAAAAAATTATGAGAAAGAAAAATTATTATTTTATATCTTTGTGCTTTTTCTTGAGTAGTTGCTCATTATTTGAAAGTAGCGCCCCCAATGTACCAGGTTTAGGTGATACTAAAGAGGGGGTTGAAGGCATTGTTGGGCAAGTTAACCCTATATGGTTTACAGGTTCATCTGAAATAAGTCTTTATGATAGGTCCGGAGAACCTGCATCACATATGTATTATGACGTTGACCCAGCATTAGACTTTGAAAACAATACAGTCCAATTTGTCGTTGCAACACCACAATCAAGTCCAATTGAATATGGTATTGACTATACTTCTGGGCAGCACTTTACCTCTAAGTTTTATTGCTCTGAAGAAGATATATGGAAAAAATCATCAAGTTTGATAGATCGACCACCTTTTAGTATTGGCCATGTCCCAAGATACCTAGATCAACTTAGCACTCCTTTAAAAATTTATGTATTTGGCGGTGAAAATGAGTATATGAACTCCTTTAGAAGAAGTTCTTTTGGCGCAAGAATTGTTGGGAGTTTCATTGAGCAGGAATGTCCACAAAAGTCATGCTCAACCCCAGGAGATTGGAAATCTAGAGTTATTCTGATTGGTATTTCGTTATCTGATCCAGACTGGAACCAAGTGACTAAAATGAAAGAAGTATATGATCGTGTGGATTGGGATTATGTTCAAGCTTTTATTGAAAATGGCCAAGGGGTAAATATTTTTGGTGGAGTCTATTATCCAGGTTTTCGCCTAGGTGCTGAAATTAGCATTAGTAAAGCTATGCGTTTTTTGCAAGATAGCGGTACATACCTTGAAAAGAAAAGATTATTTCAAATGAGAAAGTCATGTTTAAATTTATATCGATATATTGATCAAAATGTTTATGAGATGGCCCCAAGTTTGAAAAAGTATTTTAGTTTAGATTCAAAAGATAAACAAAGAGCATTTTATGCTAAAGGCTATATTAAAAGACAAGATTATTTTTATTATCGTTTCACTCAGTATTTCAGAAAATTTGCCGGACAATTTTTAACATGTCGAGATTATATATACCCGTCTAATATAAATTCAGACCCTATAAAACATCATTTTATGGTATATCTGAGCGCAGTACATTTACTATATGAACTAGGTTTTCAATTTAATTGCCGTCAAAATCAGTGGGAGCGAAGATATACTGATTACTCCAAGGGATCTACCTTATATCCAAAAGCATTTTTATTTTGTAATGAAGAAACCATGGATAATGCTTTCGAAACAGCTCCTCTTCTACTAGATAAGTTAGCAGATGAAAATAAATATAGTTATAGATATATTGATTATGACTCAAGTGTTTTTGGCACTCATAATAAAATATATGGATGGGTTAAAAAATCTAATAAAACTCAAAGGTGTGAAAGGAGTGAAAAACAAAACTACTTGGAAAAGAGACATAGTTTTCCAAATGAAGTAAAATGGCGAAAAAGAAGACTTAATATAGATAGCAATCTTGGAGTAATACAATAAATGCTAGATAAATTGAAAGATTACCTCGAAGATATACAAGGTATTCATAAATATAATATAAGTTTTTGGGGGAATGACTATACTAACTCCCTACTTTTGAATTACGATTTTTTTGATTCAGAAAATCGCTTGAATGATGTCCAATTTATTTATAAACAAAATATTGATTTTATTTTTGTTGTGGGGGCATTAACTAAAATACAAGTAGAAAAATTGATTGCATATTATAATTCATTTCATAAAAATAAACCTAAAGTTATTTGGATTCATGGAAGTATTGAGTTAACACTGCTTAATAAGTCGGAGTATGCGTGTACTCACTTGGATAAATTATTGCCTGTTAATTATGAATATAAAAAATATCCAATCAATATTTCGGAGTTGGTCTCAGCGATACAAGGACTAAAAGAATGACAAAAATAGATGTCAAAGAAATATTTAAAAATGCTCAAGAAGTAGATAATACTATCGATTCATACAATATTAGTAATCACACGGATCTTATTAATGATTTTGAAAAGCTAAAACAGTTTTATCCTTATATTTGGCTTGTAGATATTTCATTTTATGAAGAATTAAATGAACGATTTACAATTAAATATTTTTTTATAAATGTAGATAACTATTATCCATTTTTTATAAATATACAAATTAATGTAAGTGAAGAAGCTCCAAATTTAGCGAAACTCTTTCGAAATGCTCAATCTTTACAAGACAAATTGGAAGCTGAATATCCTCTTAAATTTTATAGAGAGTTTAAGACGAGGTTACCTGAATCTAATAACTTTTTAATTGGTTCAAATACTTTAAAATTAAAAACACAATCCAGGTTAAATCCTCAAGTTGATAGTCTATATGTTAATTTACAATCAGAACTTGTTTCAGAATGCAACATTCCTCGAAACATTTTTAAAATTGGTCTTGAAAATATTTTACGTCATGAAGATGTCAATACCAACTATCGAGTTATGGAAAATTACTTTAGTCGTAGAGCTCCACTTTGGTCTTTTCTTATTTCACACGGAATTGAAACGGGATTACAAGTAAAACTCACTGATAGAGCAATGGCCATAAGAATGATATTACTTGAAATGGGAAGAGTAAATGATCACCTTACCTTTCTTTTTGAGTTGGGGCACCAGTTTCAATTAGAAAGCTTAGTTTCTCATAGTCTGATTTGGCTAAAAAAACTGAAATCTTTATATATGAGTTATTCAGGAAATGAATTTGGAGCCGGTATTATAAGATACGGAGGTGTTATTAAAGATATGTCTCAAGTATGGCTCACTCGAACGACTAATGAAATCATTTGGCTAGATAACTCAATCAAAAAAATTTATAGTAGTCTTATTGATAAAGAGAGTTTTAAGAATAATTTTCAGTTTAGACTTACAAGTAAAAATATTGGTTCTCAGTGGGGGATTACTGGCCCATTCGCTAGAGCAATAGGAATTAACCTTGATATGAGAAAGCTCAATCCTATTTATTTTTATCAAGATGTTGAATTTGATATTCCAATTGGAGCAACGGGAACAGGTTATGATCTTATTCTCGTTCGAATTCAAGAAATTCTTGAGTCTTTTAAAATAATTATACAAGTATTAGATAACCTTCCTACTGGTTCAATCATGAATAGAGATATTATTTTTTATTCTGATCAAAGAGAGGCAGAGAATCAACTTGATGAAGATCTTTATCGTAGATCTATTGAGACCTATAATAATATTCCTGATGCTATGGGACACTCTTTTTTTGAAAGTGGTGAGGGACTATATTCAATGCACTTAGAAGTTAAAGATAACGTGATGCTTCATCAAAAAGTATCAACACCTTTTTCTGCATATCCTGATTTGTTTGAAAAGGTCATTAAGGGGAGTCCAATTGCAAGGGTTTTACCTTTTTGGTTTATGTTAAATGTAGATTTACAAGAAGTTGAGAGGTAAGTGTGATTATAAATATTGAATACTTTAAAAAACCTCAAAAAATTTTTGAAATGATGAAGTACATAAAAGGAATCGTTTTAGATCTTTTTACAACAGAGCAAAGAAGAAAAGCTTATGATGACTCAGTTAAACTTAAGTCTTTTTTTAAAACAGGTTATCCTGCACTTGTAAAAGATCATTTCGAAAACTTTCTCTGTGTTTCTTGTGACCTTTGCCAAAAAATATGCCCGACTAATGCTATTGAGATTGAAAAAAGTCAGTTAGTTAATTTTCCTACTTCATTAATAACAGGAGAAACTCCAAAACATTTTTACCTAGATACTTTAAAGTGTACTCAATGTGGCCAATGTAGTGATGTGTGTATCATTGGAGCGATTGAGACAAAGTCATTTTATATTTCTGAAAAAGTTGATTTGGTTGCAGAAAGTAAATTATAAAAAAATATTTTTTCTGTCATGGTGAGAGTTGGTTGCAATATTTAATTTTTTTATAAACTCATTTCTTGATATTTCTTTTCCTCCAAAATTCTTAATTGTCGATGTAACCATTTGAGTGTCTAGCCAAAGAATATTTTTCTTTTTTAATTGTTGAATCAAGCTGTATAATGCAAATTTTGAAGCATTTGTTTGGGTATGAAACATACTTTCACCGGATACATAATTGCCGATAATGACTCCATATAGTCCTCCTACAAGTTCATCATTTAAAAAAACTTCTACAGAATATGCATAACCCGATTGAAATAAATTATGATATCCTTCAATAATTTCATTTGTGATCCAGGTATCTTTCTCGTGTTGTCTAGGAGTTTTTGCACATTTCGTTATAACAGCTTCAAATTGGGTGTTAAATTTTACCGTAAATGGATGATTGTTTAAAAAACGTTTAAAAGATTTTGAAATATGTAGGTCCTTAAACTCAAGAATACCTCTTGGATCAGGGCAAAACCAAGTTAGAGGACTATCATTTGATATTGGCCAGGGAAAAATACCTTGAGAGTATGCCGTGAGTAGGGTTTGTGTTGAGAGGTCACCTCCGATGGCCAAAAGACCTTCTGGTGAAGCCGACTCAATAGGTGGAAAAATGATTGGCATATTTCCCTCTCAAGCCTATGGGTACTCAGCTTCTATAAACGACTCTGCTCTTAAAACACAGTCTTTATTTAAATGAACAAATTTATCTAAAGTATTTTGATTTTTATGGTTGAGAAAATCCTCAATAATAATGTATTCAAAAGCAATAATATCATTATTTAATTTTTCATGAACACCTGCTATATGTGATGTTTTATTGAGGTTTTTGACTTCATTATAGAGTCCTGGCTTAAAAGGCTCAGACTCGAAAACATCAAGAAAAGCATAGGACTTAGGATTTTGTTGCAAGTATTGTATAAGATCTTCTTCCTGTATAATTCCTCCACGTGCAGGGTTTATAAGAAGAACATCATTTGCTAATAATTTTAAAATACGTTGATTGATAAGATGATGGCTAGAAGGATTTAAGCTTGCCGCGCAGATTAGTATTTGAGTGTCTTTAAAGGTTGAATCATCAATTTGGGTATGAATATCTGGATTAATTTGTTTCTCGATAAAGGGATCAAAAACATGAAGCTCTTTACACAGAGGTTTTATTACCTGATATAGGATTTTTCCAATATGCCCATGGCCAAGAATTGTAACTTTTTGGTCTCTTAGTAACTTTCTTTGCCATGTTCTGTCTTCAGACCAATGCTGATGATGAGGTATTTGAGTAAAATGTTGAAATATACATCCCAAAATGTATTCAACTACAGCGTGAGACCTTATTGGATTACCTATAACGATAGGAAAGTTCATTTCTGTTACAAATGTTTTTTTTAAATTGTCATGTCCTGAATTGGGGTGAATGATAAGACATGTTTTTTCAAGTAGTTTGGGGGAAATTTCTTCAGGAATAGTATGAGTATTGGTAATGAGAACCACAGGTAAGCTGGGATCTAACTCTCTTAAACTCGTGATATATTTAACGCCTTGTATACCTTCTAATATTCGTTTTTCTTTGTGAAAAAACTTAGAGTCTTGGTATGATGATGCACTGGTTCTATAAATTTGTAATGTCATATTAAAATAATAATGCAAAATTTCGGCACAGACTAGCGATTTCCGTTTAAAGGAGGTAGTATGCCTCCATTATTGCTTAAGGAGTAAAAATCATGATTTCTATAAAATCTAGTCGTGAAATCGATATAATGACTGAGTCATGTCAGTTAGCGGCGAAAACATTAAATTATATTGCTGATAAACTAGAGATTGGTATGAGTACAGAAGATGTAAACACATTATGCCATGATTTTATTGTCTCACATGATGCCTATCCATCACCACTAAATTACCATGGCTTTCCAAAGTCAGTTTGTACTTCACTTAATGAAGTTATCTGCCATGGAATACCGAATAAAAAAGATAAACTTAAAGATGGTGATATTCTTAATATTGATGTGACGACTTATTATAAAAATTTCCATGGAGATACTAATAGAACTTACTTTATTGGGAATGTTGACCCAAAAGTTCGTGACTTAGTTAAGGTAACTTATGAATGCATGATGGCCGGAATTGCTGTTTGTAAACCTGGTGCTCGTATTGGCGATATAGGGGCCGTGATTGAAGAAATGGCCCATGGACATGGATATTCTGTTGTTCATGAATACTGTGGTCATGGTATTGGTCGTGAGTTTCATGAAGAACCCCAAATCCTTCACTATGGAAGAAGAGGTACTGGTGTTGAAATGAAGCCTGGTATGACTTTTACTGTTGAGCCTATGATTAATCTTGGCAAGAGGCACTGTAAACTTCTTAAAGATGACTGGACAGTGATAACAAAAGATAAAAAACCATCTGCACAATTTGAGCATACAATAGTGATAACTGAGGATGGTTACCGTATTTTAACTCTAGATCCAGCTAATCCATATGATCCAAAATTTTAATTTCTCCCAGCGTTTTGAGAAGTTAAGTATCGAGGAACCGGATTATCAAGATGGAAAGCTTTGTCTTTCATTAACATTAGACTCAAAAAACAAGGTTTATAATTTTTCTTACTCACACTCTGGAGAGCTTGCTTCATACTTTGATTATATCGGACAGTTTATCTTGGATAAACCTCTTGATGACTTTCAACATGATATAGCTTTTACAATATTTTCTATAAGTGAGCACCAAGGAGTTGTCTGGGATACTTGGCTTGCCAACCAAGCTCTTATGCACTTTAAAAAATTATTAAATACTATAACTGGAAGACAGTTTTATTCCGCTTTAGAATCTGATAAATTGATATGTAGATGTTTTGCTAAAGATATTAAGGCCATTTTGACAGGGTATGAAGAGTATAAAGGCTCAAAGGTCGATTTTTTGAAAAACTCATTTTTAAGTTCAGGCTGTGGACAGTGTAGATCTTTATTTGATCAACTTTGGGCAGATTACGACCAAGCAAGTGAATACTTTCAAGGAAAAAGTCCATCTGAAATTATTGATATTGTAAAAGCACATATGGCAGAGTTTAAAGATTATTCAGCACAAGACTTATCAAGTTTGGAATTAAGAAATATTGGTTTTGAAGCTGGGATTTTTACCTTTGAATTTAGTGAAAAAATAGAAATAAATTTCGAAGCACTGGAAAACTCTCTTGTAAATTACCTCAGTCCTCGTTTAGGTTTTGTTATAAAGTTAAGATTTACATTTTTGGCTTAATTCTTTGGAGAAGAGTTTTTTAAATATAATATCTATTTTATCTTTTTTAGGGAGGAGTTCTTCAATACCTTTATCTTCTAAAATATATCGCGCATTTCGGTAAAAAAAAGCCACTTCTGGAATTGATTCGATAACACAATTCGCTTTAGAGAAACCAGACTGAACATGATTAATAAGTTTAATGAATAAATAGGCACTTTTAGTGAGGAGTTCTTGAATTGCACTGAGGTCTTGTGACCTTTGTACAACATCACCAGAAGCGGTTTTTATTTCAAATAAATTTTTTTGTTCTTTAAGCATAAGTCTTAGTAGCTCAATACTTGATGGGTAGTTTTCAGCGAGACAAATTTCTGTTTTAAAACCTTCTTTTAAATCTAAAGTCTCACTGAGTTGAACCATTTCACTTATAAGATCTTGATTAATCCTTAATAAGGCCCCAGCTTTTTTATTTTTATGATAAATTTTTTCTTCTTGACCTAAGCACTTCAAGAAATTCTGCGATGCAAAAGACTGAAGGCTTGTTAAATATAAAAAAATGACTAAATATAATTTCATAACTACCAGTATATATCAAAATTTAACTCTGTCCTAGTCGTATAAAATTATATATAAGGAATAATACAAGGAGAGTCTTAGTTTGAAAGAGATGACATTAACAGATCATTTAGATGAGCTTAGAAGTAGAGTAATACGAATAGTTATTATTCTATTTGCTGCTTTTTTTGTTTGCTACCATTTTGGGGCAGAGATTCAATCAATTCTTTTAAGGCCATTACGAGATGCTTTAGGAGAGCAAGGAAAAGTCGTTTTTATAGGGCTTTTAGATAAAGTTTTAACTCAATTTCAATTGTCTTTCTATGCGGCCATTATCGTATCTTCTCCACTGTGGTTTAGACAGATTTGGCTTTTTATTCGTCCAGGCTTGTACGAAAAAGAGGTTAAACTCATACGTCCTTTTCTTTTATTTGGTTTTGTTTTGTTTTGGGCCGGAATTTCTTTTGGTTATTTTATAGTGTTTCCATTTACATTCGAAACAATTCTCAATTTTGGAGTTCAAGAAATTGAAGCGACTATGAGTTTGAAAGATTATATTATTTTATCAAGTAAAATTTTGATTTTTCTTGGGGTACTTTTTCAGCTGCCTAATGTTCTTTTGATATTAGGATTTATGGGGCTTGTAGACTCTAAAAAACTATCTTCTGCTAGGAAATATGTTGTCACAGCATTTGCTGTTCTTTCAGCTGTATTAACTCCTCCAGATCCTCTGACCATGATGGCCTTATGGGTACCAATGGTCTGCCTATATGAGTTAGGTTTGTGGACAGTATTTTTTGTCGTCGACCCTTATCGTAAAAAACTAGAAAAAGAGTTAGAAGTATCTCACTCCTGATTTTTTTGAGTAAACCCTTTTAAGTTCTTTGTAGATACGTTCATTCATTTTACCACTACGCGAACACATAAGATCAGTAACATCAAGTTGATAGTTTACAAATACTTCTTCTTTTGGGTCATAAAATTCATGGTAACAATCAGGGAATCTTAGTATATGTCCAAATTCATGTCTTATAGTCCAGCGAGTTCCATATTCTTCAATTGCAGTATTTGCATCCATGACGATTTTATTGCCACCAGAGACATGAGGTGTTTGATTAGGTTGAAATTCAATATAAGAAGTATTTTTACTTCTTTGGTCTGTAAATGATAATTCGAGTTTCCATGCTTCAGGTTCCCACTGAAATTCTTCTTCTACGTTAGACTTTAGCCAGTAGGAAATTTTGGAAATCTGTGGGGCGTAAAAGGGAATAGTTAGAGTGTCGTTTTTCCACTCTATATCTGTTCGAGGCTGTGAAATTTTAAAGAATGAGTCCCAAAGGGCCAGTGAAAAACGCCAAAAAATATTTTTGTAAGCAACAAGTCTGTTGCTAGAAATAAATTTTTCAAGATATGGAGCGCAATAGCTTTCATCTTTTTTTGCTTTCATGCATAAGTCCATAAGAGCATCAGTCGTTTTTTTCTTTGTACTAGAATCAAGGCCATTAAATTGACGTAAGTGATTATCTAAATCAGGTATATTTTTTAGATAATAAAAATGTCTAATATCTCTTTGAGCATTTTTTATATAGTGATCTTTCCATTTTATGAGTAGACTATACCTTGTTGCTCTAGAGTACAGTACAGAAACATATCTAGCACATTTGATGAAGGTCTTTTCATCAATGATCGTACTGGGACTTATTGGTGTTTTTCCACTTAAAACAGAAGTAAATTCTTTTGGAAATTGAGCGATAACTCGAGAAAAGTTTTTTGAAATCGTTTTTTCACCATATTTCATAGGTCGATCAACAGGAATTCCAGTTCCACCAGATGAACTTTTTGAGGTTAGGCGCAATTGGTCCGATTCTGATCTATGTTTGTTAATTAGTTTTAGCCATTGAAATAAATTTTCACCCATAACAATACTTTGTTGAACTTGGTAGGAAACTGAGGGAGTACCTTTGTTAAAAGATTTTTCAGGCTGATTTTTACGATATATTTCTCTCATTTCTTCAAAACTGAGATCAAGTGGTAGTTCAGCGTAAGCAAAACCCCAAAACCAAAACATTAAACTTAAAATTATCTTCATAAAAATCTCCTGATTTTTAAGATTTAGACTTAAAAACCTAAAATAACAAGTTGCGCCGAAATTATATATAGAATTTTCACAGGCTAAGTGTTCAAAATTACGAGTTTGTCTTTGAGTTAACATTCAAGGTTTACTTAAATTATTCCGATAGGAGTTGTGAGGTATTTATGTCTATTTTATTTGATAATGTAACGTATACAATTCCAGGTGGTGAGACAATATATAAAGATCTTACCTTAGATCTTAAAGAGCATCTATATTATGGTGTTCTTGGAAAAAATGGTGCAGGGAAATCGACACTCATAGAAATGATGATGGGTATGAGAAAACTGTCTACTGGGTCTATTACACTTTGGGGGGAAGATGTTTATCTTAGCTCGCGAGTGAATAAGGCGAAAGTATTTACTGTCACTCATGATATGCAAGTACCAGGCATGATTATACTAAAGGATTTATTTG
>CAYFHZ010000034.1:0-13259 GCA_964342535.1 uncultured Bacteriovoracaceae bacterium
TGGTAAAAAAGGTACTATAATTTCTCATTATTATTTTTCAAAGGAATGGTAAAAAATGAGAAAGACATGGGTGTACAAATTCAGTGCTCAAGCTACTGACGGTAATAAAACAATGAAGGACCTTTTAGGTGGTAAAGGAGCAAACTTAGCTGAAATGTGTAGTTTGAACCTCCCTGTACCTCCTGGTTTTACAGTGTCTACTGAAGCTTGTATTGATTATTATAATACTGATAAAAAAATATCTGATGAAATTCAATCACAAGTAATAGAATCTTTAAAATATATAGAGAGTTTAACAGGAAAGACCTTTGGGGATGCTGAGAATCCTTTATTATTCTCTGTTCGTTCTGGGGCAAGAGTTTCAATGCCTGGAATGATGGATACGGTCCTTAACCTAGGGATGAATGATAAAACTGTTCTAGCTATTGCTAAAAAAACTGGTAACGCAAGGTTTGCATGGGATTCATATAGACGATTTATTCAGATGTTTTCTAATGTTGTACTTGGTCTTAATACTTCCATTCTTGAAGCGCAATTAGATGACTTGAAAGAGGCCAGAGACTATAAAGAGGATACAGACTTAAGTGCAGCTGACCTTGAAGAGCTAGTTGATGTATACAAGCAAATTCTACGTGAAGAATTTGGTAAAACTTTTCCACAAGACCCTATGGAACAACTTTGGGCTGCTATTGGAGCTGTTTTTGGGTCATGGAATAATCCTAGAGCGATGAAGTATAGACAAATGAATGGTTTTTCTCATGACTGGGGAACGGCCGTAAATGTACAGTCTATGGTTTTTGGAAATACTGGAGAGAAATCAGGAACGGGAGTTTGTTTTACAAGAAACCCATCAACGGGAGAAAAAGTTTTCTTTGGCGAATTTTTAATGAATGCTCAAGGAGAAGATGTTGTTGCGGGAATTAGAACTCCAGGTCCAATTAATGACGCTAGTAAAAATAGTTCAAATCAAGATTTTCAAACACTAGAAAATCTCATGCCAGCTGTTTTTAGTGAGCTTGAGGATGTATATAAGAAATTAGAAGCACATTATAAAGATATGCAAGACATAGAGTTTACTATTGAGGATGAAAAACTTTATATTCTTCAGACTCGTTCAGGAAAAAGAACTATAAATTCTGCACTTAAAATTGCAGTTGATATGGTTGCAGAGGGTTTATTAACAGAAGGCGAAGCTTTACTTAGAGTAAAACCTGAAGACTTAGATCATTTACTTCACCCAAGACTAGATCCAAATGCAGAAAAAATTCTTTTAGCTACTGGGCTTCCTGCCTCTCCTGGTGCTGCTAGTGGGCAAATTGTTTTTGATCCAGATGCTGCTCAAGAATGGGTTGACGCTGGTAAGAAAGTATTATTAGTAAGACAGGAAACAAGCCCAGAAGATATTGGGGGGATGCATGTCGCGGAAGGAATTCTTACGGCCAGAGGAGGGATGACTTCTCATGCAGCTGTTGTAGCGAGAGGGATGGGGAAACCTTGTGTTGCTGGATGTACAGCTCTTCAAATTCATGAAAAAAATAAAATTTTAAGAATTGAAGGAAAAGAGTTCAAAGAGTGGGACTACTTAACTTTTGATGGTAGTACAGGACAAGTTTATGAAGGTGTTGTTCCAACAATTGAAGCAGAGATATCAGATAATTTTGCTAAATTTATGACTTGGGCAGATAAATATAGAAAACTTGGTGTAAGAGCTAATGCTGATAACCCTCAAGATTCTGATGTTGCTTTAAATTTTGGAGCTGAAGGAATTGGTCTTTGTAGAACAGAGCATATGTTTTTTGCTCCTGAAAGAATACTAGCTGTTAGAGAAATGATTTTTGCTACTTCTGAAGAAGAGCGTAAAAAGGCATTAGATAAGCTTTTACCTTTTCAAAGAGAAGACTTTGAAGGAATTTTCAAGGCCATGAATGGCAAGCCAGTTAATATTAGATTACTTGATCCACCTCTACATGAATTCTTGCCACATAAAGAATCAGAAGTGAAAGACCTTGCAGACTCACTAGGAGTTGAAGTTACTGTCATTGAGCAGAGAAAAGAAAATTTACATGAGTTTAACCCAATGCTTGGACATAGAGGTTGTCGTTTAGGTGTTACATATCCTGAAATTTATACTATGCAAGTAAGGGCCATTATTGAAGCTGCCATTAATATTTCTTCTAATGGAGTTACTGTTTTTCCTGAGATTATGATTCCTCTTGTTAGTGAGAGAAAAGAGTTGGCCATTCTTGTTGATGAAGCACATAAGGAAATTGCACAGGTTTTCTCTGAAAAAAATACAGAAATTAAGTATAAAGTAGGAACGATGCTGGAGCTTCCAAGGGCCTGTATTACGGCCAATGAAATTGCAGATGTTGCTGAATTTTTCTCTTTTGGAACAAATGATCTGACTCAGACAACTTTTGGTCTTTCTAGAGATGATTCTGGAAAATTTCTTCCTATGTATGAATTACGAGGGATATATCCACAAGATCCATTTGTAAGTTTAGATGAAAAAGGTGTAGGTTTTTTAGTTGAGCATGCAGTAAAGACTGGTAAAGCAGCTAATAATAAACTGCATACAGGAATATGTGGTGAGCATGGAGGAGAGCCAAAATCGATTGATTTTTGTCACCGAGCAGGCTTAGATTATGTAAGTTGTTCACCATTTCGAGTTCCAATCGCAAGATTAGCAGCAGCTCAATCAGCTATAATACATGGAAAATAAGTACACAGAGCTTACTCAAAAATATCTAATGGAGTCTGATGCAGATGCAGCAGCTGTAGCTGTGTTAGACTTTAAAACAAATACATTTGAATGGTTTGAGATTGAAAATCATCTCGTTAATGTTGAAAAATCAAAAATATACTTTGATTTTGCCAGTCTTACTAAACCATTAACTAACTCTTATCTTTCAATAAGGCATAACCTTTATAATGAGTCACAGTTAAAACTATTGTTAAATCATAGGGCCGGGTTACCTGCCTGGGGCTTGTTATCAAAGAATTCATGGAAGGAGCAATTACTCTCTTATAATGTTCTTGAAAGTGAAACATTATATTCCGATTTTTCAGCTTTAAGATTTATGCTTGAAGTCGAAAGTATACTCAAAATGAGTTATCAAGAATTGTTAAAATCTTTTATGGATAGTGAAGTTGTATTTTGGAAAAATCTAAACGGAAAAAAAACGGTTCAAAATGGCTTTGTAAAAGGTAAACCAAACTTTAGCATTGTTCATGATCCAAATTGTTATAATTTGAATGTATTTACATCTCATGCGGGACTTTTTGGGACAATTGAAGGCCTTTCAAAGAGCCTACTTCGTTTTGCAAAAGATACTGATTTATTAAGTATTATGCAGGATAGAAAAACAAATGATCGCTATTTTGCAGGTTTTGATACTGTTCAAGATACAAGTCGTACTTTGGCAGGAATCGGATGTTCTGATAAGACTTTTGGGCATTTAGGTTTTACTGGGACGTCTTTTTGGATTGATCCATTAAAACTTAAAGGAGTTGTGATTTTAACTAATACGACAAAATATTTTTGGCATCATAGATATCAATTAAACCCATTTAGGCGTGATATCGGTGCTTTAGTATGGAAATAACTACAATGGCCCTTGTTAGGGATCATGTATATGTTAATAGACTTTTGTTTTGGAGATTTTATGAAAATATTTTTTATTTTAGCCCTGATTTCTCACTCGGCTTTGGGACAAGTTCATATTGTTAGTGATTTAGATGATACAATCAAAATAACCAATGTTTTGGATCGTAGCCAAGCTACTAGAAATGGTCTTTTTAGTCTTAAGGCCTTTGAAGGTGTGCCAAAAGTTATTCAAGAAATGAGATCTTATGTAGATAGTTTTACAGTTGTTTCAGCTTCGCCAAAGCAATTAACGACTAGAATTAGAAAACTACTTCGTCGTCATAATATTATTCCTGATCAATTATTTACAAGAAATTTTTTTCGTGATGGTGATACAGTTGAATACAAAACAAAAGTACTTGAAGAAATTTTATCTCAAAAGAAAGGACATATTATTTTATTCGGAGACGATACTGAGCATGACCCAGATATTTTTTTAGATATTCAAACAAGGTTTCCAGGTAGAATTTTGGCCGTTTATATCCATGCTATTAGAAATATTGAGCTTCCTAAGGGGTTTCAAAAGTACTTTACAGGAATGGAAATTGCGAGGGGAGAAGTCCGAGCTGAGAGAATGAATTTGATAGAAGCATACTCTGTCATGAACTCGATTCAAATTGCTGACCCTGAATTAGTATTTCCTGATTTTGCATATTGTCCAAAAAAACTTGAGGACTTTGGAGCAATTGAGCTAACACATATGGAGTACTCATTAGAGCAAACTTACTATCCTCTCATTGAATATTGTTTTTCCAAGTAATATACTCATTTGTTTTAATCTCAATTGCACGTTATAAGAATATTTATGTTTTATTAAATCAAGTAGGGTGGGAGGCTTTCGATGAATTTATTAATAACAGGTTTGATTCTATTATTCATGACATTAAAAACGTACGCCGAAATAAATGATAGTTTCCAATTTGAATTTGGATTTGACTCAATATATAGCTCACAAAGTGGGGGCTTGGCTTCTTCAAACCTAGGTTCTATTGGTTTTGAAAGACAAGAGCTAGATACCTCAGACCTTGGTTACTACTTTGCCGCTAGAAAAAACTTTTCACTTTCCGAAAATATTTTTGTTAATTTGGGAGGAAGTTTTTCATTAAACACGTATTACCACACAATCTATATTAGACAAAATTCGACAGATATTAAACGAGAGACTCAGGCTAGAACCTTGTCTTTAGAGCAAAAAATTGGATATAATTATGACTTTGGCAATTTTGTTCTGCGTCCTTATGTTGGTGTTGGAATCAGCTTTCAACAAGTAGAAACAAAAACTACAGTTATAAACTCAAGCTACAGTCTTAACGAAAACCCATCATCAACAGATACAGACTACTTTTTCTTCCCAATGTTAGGTGTTGAAGGTTTTTATCAAAATTGGGGGCTTGGCCTGAATTATAGAACAGCAGTTCTGAGCACTCCAAGTACGAGTATTGTAACAGGGAATACTAAAATAGAAGAAGGTTTTGATAATTTAAGTATTTTGAATTTTTCGATGCTCTATATTTGGTAACTCTGGGGAATAACTGAATTGTTTTTTTAGATATTTTACTCTGTGGCCGTACTAGAATTTCGTTTTCAAGCAGTTTTATACCCAGAAGTTAAATTGAAGCTAGCATAAATATTTCATATCCATTAACATAATCAAAAGGGTTATTAAGATATGAATTTACAAAATATGTTAATTGGGACTGAGCTTTCTCAAAAAAAATCTGAAATAAAAAAAGTATTTTTTTATAGAATTTGCGGAACAGGTATGGGAGCTTGTGCTTGTCTTGCTAAAGAAGCGGGTTATGAAGTCGCTGGAGCGGATCTTAGTTTTTCGCCTCCAATGAGTACATACCTGGAGTCTCAAAATATACCACTGCTGAAACTTGGTGAACTTTCAAAAGATCAAATGCAAGACTATGATCTTATTATTGTAGGAAATTCTGTTCCACGTAATAGTGAGTATGCTAAATTTATCGAAGAATCTGGAGTTGCATTTACATCTTTTCCGAGTTTTTTAGGTGAGTTTATTCTTAAGAATAGAGAAGTTATTGGTTTATGTGGGACCCACGGTAAGACGACTACAACTTATTTTATCGCTCAGATTTTGGAAAATCTAGGGGAAAAAGCTGGTTATTTTGTAGGTGGAATTATTAATGGTCGTGCACCATCAACACACGGAGAAAGTAAATATTTTGTTATTGAATCTGATGAATATGATAGCGCTTATTTTCAAAAAATATCAAAGTTTAGGCTTTATGAATTAAATCATATGATTTTAACGTCACTTGAGTTTGACCATGCAGATATTTTTGAATCGATAGAAAGTATAAAAAATGAGTTTAGAGATACAATACCTAAATTGAGTGGCCAAATAATAGCAAATGATAGTTATACTGCCATTTCTGATTTAGAAAAAGAATTTAATCAGAAGCTATGGACGTATTACGGTACAAATTCTGATGTGGGCCCACATGATTTAAGAGTCGAAAATGGAGTTTCAAAGTTTTATTTGTTCTTAGGTTCAGAAAAAATTTACTTTGAAACAAATATTATTGGTGAGCACAATATTTTAAATATATCTTCCTGCTTAATACTTCTTTATAAAGAAGGATTTAAAGTTATCGATTTACAACATTCAATTAAAAATCTTGGAATGGTCAAACGAAGACAAGAAGAACGTGGATATTATAAAAATTTACTTGTTATTGATGATTTTGCTCATCATCCAAAGGCAATAGATTTGACTATCGATGCCATTAGACAAAAGTACCCTGATAAAAAAATATTGACTGTCTTTGAGCCAATATCTGCGACAGCAAGAAGTTCAGTTTTTCAAAAAGAATTTGCTCAAACTTTAGCCAAGTCTGATTCAGTTGTTATAGCAGCTAATCCTTTACAAACGACTGTTAAAGGATCAGAGAATTTGAATATTGATGTCTTGGTTAAAGACTTAAAAAACAAAGGAGTTGAAAGTCAGCGTGCAAATGATTTAGGCGCTCTTTTAAGTTTTATTGATCAGCAAGCACCAACCAATGATTTATTGCTAGTGTTAAGCAATAGAACTTGTCTCGGATTATGGGAGTCTGATTTTGTTAAAAAATTGCAGTAAGTATCTCTTTTTATTTTTACTTGTAAGTGGAAGTTTTTCTAGCAACGCTGATTATGAGAAGCCAATTGAGTGGAATGGAAATCTTTATAAAATCGTTAGAGATTATGAAAAGGTTCATAAAACTTTTTTTAAAAAAGTTTGTAAACCTTCTGATCCTGCTGAATATTACAAGCTTCTCAGAAACTATAGAGGACAAGGATTTTACCTTCCTAAGCTTGGAGAAGACATAGATCGTCAGGCCATTATTCAAAATCTTCATCATTTTAGTAAGAAGATGAATTTTATTGATAAACAAATTGAGAGACTAAAAAAGCTTAAAGTATTTCCCCATTTTAGTCTTGTGCATTCTGAATTAGATAAAATAGTTAAAAATTTGCTAAATTTAAAAAAGCAATATCATCAAGCCATTACCAAAAAAGAACTTTCTGAAATTGAAAGACTTTCAAAAGTGGAAGTAATCCGTTTAAAAAAGCAATTTAAATTATTTGTTGATCAGATTTTTTTCTTACAAAGTTATGGTTTTCCTAATGATTATCTTGCTTATAGAGAAAAATATGAAGCTTATAAAGATAATGATTCTTTGAAGGATAAAAAAATAGCGAATAAAACTTTTTTCTTTCGAAAAATAGTTGAAGACGGTGCTTATGACCCTGATAGATCACGTCCAGATAAATTTATTAGAACGGCGCTAGATACTCTTTATTTAGAAATAGTGAAACTAGATACATTTATTTCTGAAAATGTTAGATATGACCTTGAATGGATTGAATCTAAGTTAGAACGTATTTTGGAGAGAGGCAAAGCAGTCCAACTTAAGCGTCTTGGAGAATGGAAGCAAAGAGTTCAAGAGAATTTTAAATTTTATCAAGATATTATTGATTTCTCTAATAAAAAGAAAGCTAAGAACCTTGTGGCCCAAGAGAATGATGCTGCTATTAAGTTAAAAAATTACGTATATTCAAAACAAGCTGAAGTTTATCAATTCTGGCAAAAACAATCAGAACTTTATAAAGCATTATTTTCTTTAGAAACGATTCTTGTTCATGAAGTTGGAGTGATTGATGGTAAGCATGGCTTAGAAAGAGCCTCAGTTGCTAGGGTTGTTCTTAATAGATTTCATGATGATTTTTATAGTCAACTTGAATCAGACCAACCTCTTGTAAGTCATTTACCTAGTGAATTAGATACCTCTAAAGAAAAATGGCTGAATGTACTTTTCAAAATAGGTGAATTTAGTTTTACGTATCATTATATCCCAGCAGTTGTGGGCATTCATTGTCCCGATATGAGTCGAAGAGGGAGATCAATTCGCAAGATTAATTTAAAGATAGCACTTAAAGCATTAAGATTTTACGAAGGGGACTTTAAGGCCCTAAGATATTTTTCTCGTATATCAATGATGGGAAAAATAGATATGTCTTCTGTTTGGACGGATTATGAAAGACTACCTGAAATGGCAGGTTATAAATCTTTGCACCAAAATAAATTACAACGTTATTACTTGGCCGGAAATTTTAATTTTTTATATTCGTTTAAAGATGAAAACCATTCCGAATTCACTGTCGTTAAAATAAAAGATATCACCTACTCAATGCGCTGGGAAAAAGGAAAACCTGTTTTTTATGATTATCGTAATCCACACCTTTTCGCTTATTTTTCTAAGAAAAATTGATTGTTAAGTTGTACGTTAAGATGTATAACACTCCAACTAGTGTATTATTTATTTACATCTTTGGAGCACTGTTATGTTAAAAAATTACGTATTTACTTCTGAGTCAGTTACAGAAGGTCACCCTGATAAAATTGCAGATCAAATTTCAGATTCAATTTTAGATGCTCTTTTAGAGCAAGATCCTGCCGCTAGAGTTGCATGCGAAACTCTCGTTACAACAGGGCTTATTCAAATTGCTGGAGAAATTACAACAAAAGCAAATATTGATTATCACGAAGTCGCAAGAGAAACAGTTAGAAGAATTGGTTACGATCACTCAGATAAAGGTTTTGATGCAAATACATGTGGAGTAAATTTAGCATTAGATAAACAATCTCCAGATATTGCTCAAGGTGTTAATGAAGGGGAGGGGGTTGATTTAGACCAAGGAGCTGGAGACCAAGGGTTAATGTTTGGTTACGCTGTTAATGAAACAGATTCTTTTATGCCATTAACGATTGATTTATCACATAAATTAGCTAAAAGATTAGCAGATGTAAGACATGAAAATATTCTGCCTGGCCTAAGAGCTGATGGTAAGACTCAAGTTTCTGCACAGTATGTAGACGGACAAATTAAGAGAATTGAAGCAATTGTTGTTTCTTCTCAACATGCTGAAAGTGTTACTCAAAAAATGTTACACGAAGGTGTAAGAGAAGAAGTTATTAATAAAGTTGTTGATAGCTCATTAATCGATAATGATACAAAAATTTTCATTAATCCAACTGGTAAATTTGTTATTGGTGGACCAATGGGTGATGTTGGTTTAACTGGTAGAAAAATTATTGTTGATACTTACGGTGGACATGGTGCCCATGGTGGTGGAGCATTTTCTGGAAAGGATCCATCTAAAGTAGATAGATCAGCTGCATATGCTGCCAGACAAGTTGCTAAGCATGTTGTTGCTGCCGGTTTAGCAGAAAGAGCATTAGTTCAAGTTGCTTATGCTATTGGGGTTTCAAAGCCTATGTCATTTCTAGTAGATACTTTTGGAACTAATAAAGTTGATCAAGATGCCATAACGAAAGCTGTAAATGACATTTTTGATATGAGACCTAAGGCCATCGTTCAAAGACTAGATCTTCTAAGACCTATGTATAAAGAGACAGCGGCTTACGGTCACTTTGGAAGAGAAAGCGTGAATAATAATTTTACTTGGGAACAATTAACTTACCTTGAAGAATTAAAAGCAAGATTCTAAAAGCTTTTCTTAAGATATTAAAATAAGGGAGTGATTATTCACTCCCTTTTTTATTTTGGGCTTCAAGCTAACTTGATATAGAATAGATATATGCTTTTAGATGAAATTTATTTTCTCGCTAGATATACACCATTTTGGGCAATTCCTGTTTTCCTTATTGGAGGAGAGTTTTGTTATATATTTTGGACTAGAAAAAAGATGAAATTAGCTTTTTTTTCAGGTTTTCTATCGCTGACAAGTTTTATCTGTGCAATTGGTTATTATGTGGCCGGTGGCCCTGAAAAAACTGTGGATAAACTTATGCACTTTATTTGGTATTTTTTTTACTAGTTTTCAATTTCCATTTTATGGCCTCAACAAATCCATTTGCTCCCATAGCACTATAATGAGTCATTATAATAATATATTCCTTATTGGGTTTTAGTCCCTTTAAGTTACTATCAATTTGTTTAATAGGAATTTGAAAAACTTTTTCCTTCGAGCAATGTAATAATTTGTTTGGCTTTGCTTGTTTTAGTTTAATATACGATTCAGTTTCCTCTAAGATATTGACGGTATACTCGCATTCATAAAATTGTGATGCATAACTACTAAAAATAAATAAGGTAAATGAGAGCACCATAAACATCTTTAAGTCCTTGATATTAAATAAACAATATAGTTATATTTTATATAGTTTATTAGAACATAATAATATATATTGTTTTGTGTTTCTAGTAAAATAAGCAAATATGAAAGCACAAGTTCTACATAAAGCTCAAAGTCGCGGATCAGCTAATTATGGTTGGCTAAATAGTTATCATACATTTAGTTTTGCTAATTATTATAATCCTGACCGAATGGGCTTTGGAGTTTTACGTGTGCTTAATGATGATGTAGTTCAGGGAGGGATGGGGTTTGAGACTCATTCTCATCGAGATATGGAAATCATTTCGATTCCGTTATTTGGTTCTTTAGAACATAAAGATACACTGGGTAATGAGTTTATTATTCAAAAAGATGAAGTTCAGGTAATGAGTGCTGGAACAGGCATCTCTCATAGTGAATACAATGCTTCACAAAACGATAAAGTAAATTTTCTTCAAATTTGGGTTTATCCTAGAAAGAAAATGTTAAAACCTTCTTACTCTCAAAAAAAATTTGACCGAAATAAAAGAGAAAATCAATTTCAATTAATTGTAACTCCAGACGGCAGAGAGGATTCTGTTATTATTCACCAAGAGGCTTACTTCTCACTTATTGACTTAAAGCAATCCCAAAAAGAATATAAAAAATTTAAAATGGATAATGGAGTGTATATCTTTATTATTAGTGGACTAGTTGACCTTAACGGAGAAAAACTTCACTCAAGAGATGGATTAGGAATTGTAGGAGCAGGTGAAATTGTTCTGCATTCAGATATAGATAGTGAAATTTTAATCATGGAAATACCCATGAGTATATAATAAAAAAGGAAAGATTTATGAGTGATGTTGTAATTGTAATGGGCAGTAATAATAAAAACTTGGAACTAGCAAAACAATTTGAGTCTGAATTAGATAAACTTGGTGTAAGTAATGAGATTATTGATTTAGTTAATTTAGACCTACCTATGTATACACCGGCAAGACAAGCTAATGGAATACCTGAAGATATCACAGGAATTATTTCGAAGTTTGATAGGGCAAAGGGATTTCTCTTTGTGACTCCGGAGTACAACGGGGGACTTCCACCGGTAATTTCTAGCTTAATTGCATGGGTTAGTGTTGCTGGAGGAGAAGATTGGAGAAAATCTTTTAATGGAAAACCTGCAGCGATGGCCACTTTTAGTGGAGGAAATGGTATTCATGCCATGATTGCTCTGAGAATGCAGCTATCTTATATTGGGGTCAATGTACTAGGTAGGGAAGTTAGAGCAACATATCAAAATGCACTTAACCCTGAGGATTTAAAAGCAGTTTCAAAAATTCTCAGTGAAAGCATATAGTCAATTAATCCTGACAAAAAAAATATAAAACTCTTACAGGCACATCTATGTGCCTGTTTTTGCTTAAGAGCGGCTAAATAGTCGATGTGTCTAAAATTTGACACGTCCTCAGATCTTAGCTAGCATTTCTAATGAGAGATGCAAGGAGATATCTTATGGATGATTTAAAGTTTTTGCACCACAACCTCGACCAAGATGGTTATAAGTCAGATCTGACGGAGCAAGATGAGTTAGAGCATTTCGCCCTAAATCCTAAAATTATTATTGTTGAAGATGATAAAATCTTAGGCTTAAGTATCAAAAAATACCTAATGAAGACTTTAAACTGTGAAGTCGACTTGTTTACAAACTCTATGGATTGTTTAGCACATTTACTTGGAATGGTTAACAAAGAGCAGCCCTTTTGTCTTATTACAGATATTAGTTTAGAGCAGGGAGCGGATGGTCTTCTTTTAATTGATAATCTGAAAGAGAAGCAATTCAATTTTGTTTCAATTGCTATGACTGGTTTTGCTTCAATTGAAACAGCTATTGCTGCGACTAAGAAAGGTGTCTATCATTACTTAACGAAGCCCTTTGAGCTTGAAAGTTTACAAAAACTTGTGATGGAAGCTATTTCAAATAAGCTTGGAGTGACCAAGGACTTACTAAGACCCCAATCTAAAAATATAAATAAAACATCAAATTATCTAACAAAACAGTTTCACCTTGAAGCCCCTGGAGAGGAAGATTTTTTTTGCGGGATGATTGGGCGTTCAGAAGCAATGAAAAATGTTTTTGAGAGAATCAAGAAAGTTGCTCTTACCGACTCAACTGTTCTTGTTACAGGTCCAAGTGGAACAGGAAAAGAATTAGTTGCGGGTGCTATTCATAAGCTGAGTTCCAGAAATAATAAGGCACAAGTTTCAGTTAACTGTGGAGCTATACCGGGAGAGCTTTTAGAAAGTGAGCTATTTGGACATAAAAAAGGCTCATTTACAGGAGCTATCTCTGATAGACAAGGCCGCTTTAAATTGGCCAATGAAGGAACTATTTTTCTTGATGAAATAGGTGATATGCCTCTTCTTCTACAAGTGAAAATTCTTAGAGTTCTTCAAAGTAAAGTTATAGAGCCTGTTGGTGGCTCCGAAACAATAGATATTGACACAAGAGTTATAGCAGCTACCCACAGAGATTTGGAAAAAATGGTGGAGCAAAATTTGTTTAGAGAGGATTTGTTTTACCGTCTCAATGTAATTCCTATTAGAATCCCAGCTCTTAAAGAGAGAAAAGAAGATATTCCTCTTCTTATCTCTTATTTTGTAAACCGCTTTGTAAGTGCTGATCAATCAAATTTCATAACTTTTTCTGATGAGGCTTTGGCCATGTTGATGGGATATGATTGGCCAGGTAATGTACGTGAATTAGAAAATATAATTGAAAGACTTGTTATTCTTCGTGGAGGTAATGAGGTTCTCCCAGAGGATCTACCTGCTAAGATATTTAGACATAATCCGCTGGCCACTGACCATTATAAACACATCTTTGAACTTCCAAAAGATGGAGTTGATCTAAAAAAAGTTTTATCTGAGATTGAAGACTCCTTGATCCTTCAAGCACTTAGCTTTACTGAAGGTAATAAAAATCAAG